>JBEBVF010000005.1:0-68687 GCA_040392885.1 Paracoccus sp. (in: a-proteobacteria)
CTGAACGACTATCAGCCGCCGCTGGCCGCCTGAGGCGAAACCGGCCGCCGCGCCCTGCGCCAAGGCATCGGCCGCTTCCGCAGCCGGTGCCGGAGACCCCTCAGCCACCGCCGGAATGCGCCCGGCCGCGCTTGCCTGTACGCCACCGGCATCCGACCCTCCGGGCCCGGCAGCAGTTGGCGGCCTGTGGCAAGGTATCCGCCACTTTCGTAGCGGGTACCGGGGAACCTTCGGCCCTCGCCGGGATGCACCCGGCCCCGCCTTCCTGCGCGTCAGCGGCATCCGGCCCTCCGGGTTCGGCAGCAGCAGGCGGCCATGCGCCAAGCCATCGGCCACTTCCCGCAGCCGGTGCCGGAATGCACCCGGCCGCACCTTCCCGCACACCAACGGCACCGGCCCTCCGGGTCTGGCAGCAGCCGGGGCCGTAGCGGCCTCTGATGCCTTGTCACCGGCGCCCAGCGAAGGCGCCGCCGCCCGCGTTTCAGCGCGGCACCAGCACCCAGTAATCCAGGTCGAGCAGCACCGAGGGGTCGTAGCGGCCGGTGTCGTCCTTCAGCGCGAAGGGGTCGGCCGCGCCCGCCTTGGCCGCGACCAGCCGAAGGCGCAGCGCGCCCACGCCCGGTGCCGCGGTCTCGGCCGTGTCCAGCACCTCCGACCAGGCCCGCACGGTCTCGCCGGCAAAGCAGGGATGGGCGTGGCTGCCGCCATTGATCGCCGCGATCAGCTGCGCATTGGCCAGGCCGTTGAAGGACAGCGCCCGCGCCAGACTGATGACATGGCCGCCATAGATCAGCCGCCAGCGATCGTCACGCGCGGTCACGTCGAAATGCACCTTGGCGGTGTTCTGCCACAGCCGGGTGGCCTGCATGTGCTCGGCCTCCTCGATGGTGACGGCATCGACATGGTCGATGCGCTCGCCCACCGCATAGTCGGAGAGCCGGTGCGGCTCGCCGGCCAGGGCAAAGTCATAACGGCTGAAATCCAGCCCCTCCGGCACCACCAGGTCGGCCGCCGCCACCGAAGGCGCCAGCTCGGGCACCACCGTCTCCGGCGCCGGGGCCTCCGGGTCGCGCTTGCGCAGCATCACCCAGCGCACATAGTCCAGCACCAGCTCGTCACGCTGGTTCAGGCCGCGGGTGCGCACCCAGACCACGCCGTTCTGGCCGCTGGAATTCTGCTTGAGGCCGATGACCTCGGATTCGGCGCGTAGCGTGTCGCCGGGCCAGACCGGGCGGTGAAAGCGACCCTCGGCATAGCCCAGATTGGCCACCGCATTCAGCGAGATGTCGGGCACCGTCTTGCCGAATACCGTGTGGAAGGCGATCAGATCGTCGAGCGGCGAGGCCCGCAGCCCGCAGGCGCGGGCGAATTCGTCCGAGGAATACAGCGCCCCCCGCGCCGGATAGAGCGCGTGGTAGAGCGCCCGCTCGCCCCCCGACAGGGTGCGCGGCACGGCATGGCGGATCACCTCGCCCAGGCGGTAATCCTCGAAGAAGCGGCCGGGATTGGTCTTGCTCATTGGCTTCCCAGCTTCATGGCGGGGTGATAGTCGGCGGCGACCTGCTTGGTCACCGCCTGCGCGCAGCGCATCACGCCCTTGACCGGATCGAAGGCGATCGACGGGTCGCCATGCAGTGACCAGCCATCGGCCAGCGCCTTGCTGATCTTGTGGCAGAAGGCCGAGGTGTCGTCCTCGGTCAGCAGACGGTAGAGCAGGGCCATGTCATCAGCCTCCAAACGGGTTCGGACCAAGTTGCGCGTGGATCAGGCCCACCACGCCATAGACGAGCAGCGCGCCGACCAGGGCCATGGCCTCCTTGCGCGCATTGACCGGGGCCTCGACCCGGGTCCAGTGCGGCTCCTGATGGTTGATGACCGCCATCTCGACCAGCGCCCAGAGCATCAGTCCCCCGAACAGGATCACCGAGGGCAGGTCGCCATTGACGATCAGGTGGCCGCCGGCCCAGAGCGCAAAGCCGGTCAGCTGCGGGTGGCGCAGCCGGCGGCCGGCCCAGGTCTTCATGCCATCGGCGGCGAACAGATAGAAACCGGCCAGCACCAGCAGGTTGTTGATGCCCTTCAGCGCGGGGCCGGCGCCCCACCAGACCGGGCCGGAGGCGGCGCGATAGCCCAGCACCATCAGCACCACGCCGACCAGCAGCATCAGCGCGACCAGCCCGCGCCCCTTGTCGCCCAGTTGCGCACGCTGCCGCGGCAGGATGCGCTTGAACAGATGCGCGTCGAACCACAGCAGCAGACCCAGCAGCATCAAGCCCATCGCACCGTCCCCCCATGCGGTTTTGCCGGCAGCTTAGTCCCGCGCCGCCATGGCCGCAATCGCCTCGGCCTGCGCAAGCAGCCGCCGCGCGGTGGCGACATGCAGGTTCTCGACGATGCGGCCATCGACCACCGCCACCCCCTGCCCCGCCGCCATCGCCGCTTCGAACCCCTCGATCTGGCGGCGGGCGAGGTCCACTTCGGCCTCGGTGGGGGCAAAGGCGCGGTTGGCAATCTCCAGCTGCGCCGGATGGATCAGGGTCTTGCCGTCGAAGCCCATGTCGCGGCCCTGCTCGCATTCGGCCGCCAGCCCCGCCTCGTCCTTGAAGGCATTGTAGACGCCATCGACGATCACCCGCCCCTGCGCCTTGGCGGCCAGCAGGCACAGGCCCAGGCCGGCCTGCATCGGCAGCCGGTCGGGCCGGGCGCGGCTGTTCAGTTCCTTGGCCAGGTCGTTGGTGCCCATGACCATGCCCTCCAGCCGCGGATGCGCGGCGATGGCGGCGGCGTTCAGCATCGCCAGCGGCGTCTCCATCATCGCCCAGAGCGGGCGGCCGGGCACCAGCGCCGCCACGCGGTCCAGATCCGCCGGCCCGTTCACCTTGGGCACCAGCACCGCACCGACGCCGGGGGTATCGGCAAAGGCGCGGGCATCGGCCTCGCCCCATTCCGTGTCCAGCCCGTTGATGCGCACGATGCGGGCGCGGCGCCCGTAATCCTCGCGCAGCGCCGCGGCCAGTTGCGCACGCGCGGCGGGCTTGGCCTCCGGCGCCACGGCGTCCTCGAGGTCGAAGATGATCGCGTCGGCGGGCAGGCTGCGGGCCTTTTCCAGCGCGCGGCCATTCGCGCCGGGGATATAGAGGACGGAACGATAGGGACGCGCGGGCATCGAAAAACCTCCGGGCAAGAATCTTGCGCAAGCTGTGGCGGCAGCAGGCCGATTCGGCAAGTCCGGATTTGCCGCAATGCGGCAAATGCCGCGGCCTTGACGGCGCGCCGCGAAAGGGGCGAGTTTGAGCGCAGGCGGATCAAGCAAGGGTGCCCCGTGCCAGTCAATCTTTTCCCGCAGGTGCCGCAATGAGCGGGCGCATCGGCGTGGTCGGCTCGTGCAATATCGACCTGGTGACCTATATCACCCGCATGCCCCGGCAGGGCGAGACGCTGGAGGCGCCGGATTTCGCCACCTTCTTCGGCGGCAAGGGCGCCAATCAGGCGGTGGCGGCCGCACGGCTGGGGGCGCAGGTCGCCATGATCGGCTGCGTCGGTGACGACATCTTCGGCCCGCAGATCGCCGCCAACCTGCGCGAATCCGGCGTGGATACCAGGCACCTGCGCAGCGTGCCGGGGCCTTCCGGCGTGGCGCCGATCTTCGTCGAGCCCTCGGGCGAGAACGCCATCCTGATCGTCAAGGGCGCCAATGGCGCGCTCTCGCCCGCCGATATCGACGCGGCGGGCGAAACCCTGGCCGGCTGCGACCTGATCCTGCTGCAACTGGAGGTGCCGCTGGCGGCTGTCTATCACACCGTGGCATGGGCGGCGGCGCGCGGCATTGCCACCATCCTGAACCCCGCCCCGGCGCGGCCGGAGCTGGAGCTGGCGCGGCTGAAGGGTCTGGGCTTTCTGGTGCCGAACGAGGGCGAGCTGGCCAGCCTTTCCGGCCTGCCTACGGACACCGAGGCGCAGATCACCGCCGCCGCCCGCCACCTGATCGAAGGCGGCATCGGCCAGGTGATCGTGACCCTGGGCGGGCGCGGCGCGCGGCTGGTCACCGCAGACAGCGTGACCGCGATCCCGCCGGTGCCGGTCACGCCCGTCGACACCACCGGCGCCGGCGACGCCTTCATCGGCGCCTTTGCCGCCAACCTCGCACAGGGCGCCGGCACCGAGGCCGCGCTGCGCGCCGCCGCCGGCTATGCGGCGCTGTCGATCACCCGGCGCGGCGCGCAGGCCTCCTATGCCACCCCGGCCGAATTCGCCGCCTTCCGCGAGGGCCGGGCATGAGCCATCCGCGCAATACCGGCACCGCGCTGGCGCCCGACTGGTTCGAGGGCGTGATCGTCAACCGCCCCGCCGCCGAGCGCCGCGCCGCCCAGATCGCCCCCCGCCGCAGCGTCAAGAAGGCGCATCAGGCCGCCTGGCTGGTCCACGCCATCCGTTGCATCGACCTGACCACCCTGTCGGGCGACGACACCGCGGAACGGGTGCGCCGCCTCTGCGCCAAGGCCCGCCAGCCGCTGCGCCCCGATCTGCAGGCGGCGCTGGGACTGGCCGAGGAACGGCTGACCACCGCCGCCATCTGCGTCTATCCGACCATGGTGGCGCCGGCGGTGGCGGCGCTGGCGGGCTCGGGCATCCCCGTGGCCTCGGTCGCCACCGGCTTTCCCGCCGGGCTGATGCCGCTGTCGCTGCGTCTGGCCGAGATCCGCTACGCCGTCGAGCAGGGGGCGGCGGAAATCGACATCGTGATCACCCGCGAGCATGCCCTGCGCGGCGACTGGGCGGCGCTCTATGACGAGGTGGCGGCGATGCGCGAAGCCTGCGGCCCGGCGCATCTGAAGGCCATCCTCGCCACCGGCGAGCTGGGGACGCTGACCACGGTCTATGCCGCCTCGATGGTGGCGATGCAGGCGGGTGCGGATTTCATCAAGACCTCGACCGGCAAGGAGGCCGAGAACGCCACCCTGCCCGTCGCCCTGACCATGCTGCGCGCCATCCGCGCCTATGGCACCCGCAGCGGCCAGGTGGTGGGCTTCAAGCCCGCCGGGGGGCTGAAGACCGCCAAGGAGGCGATGGTCTGGCTGTCGCTGATCCGCGAGGAGTTGGGGTTCGAGGCCATGCAGCCCGACCGCTTCCGCATCGGCGCCTCGTCCATGCTGGGCGATATCGAGCGCCAGATCGAGCATTTCGTGACCGGCCGTTACGCCGCGCAATCGCATCACCCGATCGGCTGAGGGTATCGCCATGGACATCCGCAACATCCTGGAAACGCTGGATTACGGCAAGGCGCCCGAGGATGCCTCGGCGGTGCGCAGCTGGCTGGCGGCGCATGAGGGCGGCTTTGGCCTGTTCATCGACGGCGCCTTCACCCCGCACCGGGCGGAAGGGGCCATCGCGGTCGAGAACCCCGCCACCGGCGCCGCCCTGCCCCCGGTCACCGCCGCCGACGGCACGGATATCGACCGCGCCGTGACCGCGGCCCGCGCCGCCCTGCCGCGCTGGCAGGCGCTGGGTCCGCAGGGCCGCGCCCGCCACCTCTATGCGCTGGCCCGCCATGTGCAGAAGCGCGAACGGTTCCTCTCCGTGCTGGAAACCATCGACAACGGCAAGCCGATCCGGGAAAGCCGCGACATCGACATTCCGCTGGTCGCGCGGCATTTCTATCACCATGCCGGCTGGGCGGCGAGCCTGCCGCTGCTGTTCCCCAGCCACGAGCCGCACGGGGTCTGCGCGCAGGTGATCCCGTGGAACTTCCCGCTGCTGATGCTGGCCTGGAAGGTGGCCCCGGCGCTGGCCGCCGGCAATACCGTGGTGCTGAAACCAGCCGAGGAAACCCCGCTGACCGCGCTGGCCTTTGCCGAGATCTGCATGGAGGTCGGGCTGCCGCCGGGCGTGGTCAACATCATCACCGGCGCCGGCGAGACCGGGGCCACGCTGGTCGCGCATCCGGGCGTCGACAAGGTGGCCTTCACCGGCTCGACCGAGGTCGGCCGGCTGATCCGCCGCGCCACCGCCGGGCAAGGCAAGGCACTGACGCTGGAACTGGGCGGCAAGTCACCCTTCGTGGTGCTGGCCGACGCCGATCTGGAGGCCGCGGTCGAGGGGGTCGTGGACGGGATCTGGTTCAATCAGGGCCAGGTCTGCTGCGCCGGCTCGCGCCTGCTGGTGCAGGAGGGGGTGGCGGCCCGATTCGAATCCCGGCTGCGCGAGCGGATGGCGGGGCTGCGCGTCGGCGACCCGCTGGACAAGTCAACGGATATGGGCGCCATCATCTCGGCCCGGCAGAAGGCGCGGATTGCGGACCTGCTGGCGCAGGGCGTGGCCGAGGGCGCGGCGCTGCATTCCGCCCCCGTCCCGCTGCCCGAGGCCGGGCATTTCTGCGCGCCGGGGCTGGTGACCGGGGTGGCCCCGGCCTCGACCCTGCAACAGGTCGAGATCTTTGGCCCGGTGGCGACGCTGTCCACCTTCCGCACCCCGGACGAGGCGGTGGCGCTGGCCAATAACACCGCCTATGGGCTGGCGGCCTCGGTCTGGACGCAGAATCTGGACGTGGCGATGGATCTGGCGGCACGGATCGAGGCCGGCGTGGTCTGGATCAACGGCGCCAACATGCTGGATGCCGGCGCGCCCTTCGGTGGCATGAAGGAAAGCGGCTTCGGCCGCGAGGGCGGCGCAGCGGGGATGCGCGCCTATCTGCGCCTGCCCCTGCCGCAGGTGGCGGGCGAGGCGGGGCCGATGGATTTCTCGGCCGCGCCGGCGCCCGCCCCGGCCGCGGGCGGCAATGCCACGCCGGGGCTGGACCGAACATTGAAGCTTTATATCGGCGGACGGCAGGTGCGCCCGGATGGCGGCGCCTCCTATGCGCTGCGCGGACCGGACGGCGCCGTGTTCGGCCAGGCGGGCCTGGGCAATCGCAAGGACATCCGCAACGCCGTCGAGGCCGCCGTCAAGGCCCGCGCCTGGTCGGCCCAACCCGGCCACAACCGCGCGCAGGTGCTGTGGTTCCTGGCCGAGACCATCGCCCAACGCCGTGCGCAATTCGCACATGGGCTGGCTCTGGCCGGAGCTTCGGAGGCCGAGGCCGGTGCCGAGGTCGATGCCTCGATCGACCGGCTGGTGGTGCTGGCCGGGCTGGCCGACAAGCTGGCCGGGCAGGTGCAATCCACCCGCGCCCGGCATGTCACCCTGGCGATGAACCAGCCCTGGGGCGTGGTCGGCCTGACCTGCCCGGCGCGCCAGCCACTGCTGGGCATGGCGACGATGCTGGGGGCGCTGACCGCGATGGGCAACCGGGTGGTGGCGCTGCCCTCGCCCGCCCATGCCTGGACCGCAGCGGATTTCGCGCAGGCCTGCGACAGTTCCGACATTCCGGGCGGCGTGGTCAACCTGGTCAGCGGCAACCCGGTCGAGCTGGCCCCGGTGCTGGCCGATCACGACGAGGTGGCGGCCCTGTTCCATTGCGGCGGCGCCGGCCTGACCGCGGATATGGAAACCCGTTCGGCCGGCAATCTCAAGCCGGTCCGGGCGTTTTGCGGCCTGGACTGGTCCGCCCTGCCCGCGGAGGCGCTGCTGTCGCTGGTCGAGGAGGCGATGCAGGTCAAGACGATCTGGGTTCCCTACGGGGCCTGAAGCGGCCGGAGGGCGTGGGGAGATCCGGTCCTCCCTGTCCGAAGAACCACTTCGGCTTGCGCCGGCGCGCGCGCTTGCGTAAGCCGGAGCGGCTGCGGAGGCGTGGCAGAGTGGTTTAATGCACCGGTCTTGAAAACCGACGCGGGGGAAACCCCGCCGTGGGTTCAAATCCCACCGCCTCCGCCATTTTCCAAAAAAACACGAAATTTCATTGTATTGAATAAAACTCCGGCTCGGTTCGCTCTCGTCTCCCGTCTGTATCTGTGAACCTCCCCGCGGCCCGTCTCGACCCGCGCCTCCGTGCGGAATTCCCCGTCATGCGGCCGCGCCACGAGCGGCCCCACTGCTCCAATAGACCCGGCCCGACAACCGCCGGCAAAGACCTGCCGCTTCGGCATGACGATCCGGTGAGGGAACTGGCCGGGGCTGCATCCGGGCGGCTATGCTCTGCGCAGCCCGTCCCGACCGTGAACCGCATGACCCTCGCCCCGCTTTTCCGTGCCGCGGCCGTCTCGGCCCTGATGGTGCAGCCCGCCGTTGCTGCCGATATGATCGGCTTCTGGGACAGCCCCGCCAGGGGGGCCAACGGCTTCAACGCCGCGCCGCAGGATGCGGCCTATTTCCAGGCGCTGGCCGATACCGGGGCGACCTGGCTGCGGCTGTCCTTCAGCAAATGGCAGGGCGAAGGCCGGGATTTCCTGATCGGCGATGCCGACCGCTATCAGGGTCTGGTCACCGCGGACCTTGCCGTGCTGCGCGAGGTCCTGGACGCCGCCGATGCCGCCGGGCTGAAGGTGGTGCTGACCCCGCTGAGCCTGCCGGGCGCGCGCTGGACCCAGCAGAATGGCGGCGTCTATGACGACCGGCTGTGGTCGGAGCCGGGTTTTCAGGACCAGGCGATCCGGTTCTGGACGGACCTTGCCGACGCGCTGAAGGACCACCCGGCGATCGCCGCCTACAACATCCTCAACGAGCCGGCGCCGGAAAAGACCTCGGGCGGGGTCGAGAACGGCAGCGACCGGCAGTTGCGCGACTGGCAGGCGGCGCAGACCGGCGGCCTGCGCGATCTGCCCGCCTTCTATGCCCGCGTCATCGCGGCGATCCGGGCGGTCGATCCGGTCACGCCGGTGATGGTGGATGGCGGCTGGTTCGCCAATCCGCGCTCTCTGGCCGCCTGGCCGCAGGCGCTGGCGGATGACCGGGTGCTTTACGCCTTCCACATGTATGAGCCTTATGCCGCCACCAGCGCGCCCAACATGAAACGCGAGCAGCCGCTGCGCTATCCCGGGGTGACCACCGACTATGCCGGCGGCGAGATGCGCTGGGACCGGGAGGCGGTGGCCGCCCATATCGGCGCGGCCTTCGACTGGGCCGAGGCGCAGGGCCTGCCGCCGACCCGGATCGTCGCGGCGGAGTTCGGCTGCATGCGGCGCTGGGTTGATTGCGGCACCTACCTGACCGACGTGATGGATGCGGTCGAGGCCCGCGGCGGCCACTGGGCCTTCTATGCCTTCCGCGAGGACGAATGGGAGGGCATGGATTACGAACTGCCCGCCAGCCTGCCGCCCGGCCGCTTCTACTGGCTGACCGAGGAGGGCAAGGCCGACACGCTGCCGCGCGACGGTGCCCTCATGGACCTGCTGCGCGAGCGGATGGCCCGGTGATCGCCTGACGCCGGGGCGGTGGCCGGTAGCCGGACGGGGCAGGAGAAATGGCGCACGTGAGCGCAGCCGCAGGGTCTCGCCGGACGCTGCCACGGAAACGCAGAGCTGCGCGATCTCGCCCATCAGGGTGATGCCGGTGACCACGCCCTCGACGGGTCCGGGGCGGCCCTCCGGCTCCACGAGGCCGGATGGCCAGCAGAGCAGACCGTCGCCCGGCAGGATGCGCCCGCTAATCAGGCCGGTCCACCCCGACGGTCAGCCGCAGCAAGGTGGGTTTTTCCTGTCCGAAAGAGCCGACGAGAACGCGCGATATCTCCCCCACGCCCCCCCGCCAGCACGTCGCCGCAAAACCGGCGGCGGACCCCGTCGACCTGCAACCAGGCCCCGTCAGGTTGCGCACCAGCGCGCATCGCGGCGTGACAAAGTGTCACGTCCATGGTTGGATTCGAGATACCTTACGACTTCCAAGTGATCTGGGTAGGATGAGGCCCCGCCCTGACCGCCTCCGACCGGGCAGGGCTTCACGCCCTCGCCATGCTCATGCGGCGCAGGGCGGGCGCCGCGAGCAGGGCGGCCAGCGTCGCGGCCTGGGCCGCCAGCGGCTCGGCCACCGGGAACAGGCCGAACCACAGCTGCAACCAGTCCGCATCGGGGAACCAGCCGACAGGGGTGGCACCCATCAGCGCCGCGGTCTGGAGGCCGCGGATGCCCGCCCCCACCAGCATCACCGCCAGCATCGCCAGAAGCACGGTGGTCGCCCGGAAGAACAGCCGCAGCGGCAGGTGCCGTCCCGCCGCCAGCACCGCCCAGCCTGCCCCGAGCGCCGCCACCGCCCCGGCTGTCAGCCCCGCCAGCACCGCAGCCGGGTCGGCATCCACCAGCAGGGCCTCGTAGAACAGCACCGATTCGAAACCTTCGCGAAACACCACGAGGAAGGCCAGCAGCCCGACGGACCAGGGACTGGCCACCCCGGCGATGCGGGCGCGGAACGAGGCGACATGCCCGCCACCGGCCGAGAGTCCGGCCACCAGCCAGACCAGAACCGCCGCCGCCAGCAGCGCCGTGCCGCCCTCCAGCGCCTCACGCGCCAGCGTCGAGACGGAGATCAGCCAGCGCGCGCCCGCCCAGAGCGCAAAACTTGCCGCCAGCGCCAGGGTGACCGCGCCGGCGATGGGGGCGCGAAAGCGGGCGGTGGCGATGCCCTCGGCCCGCAGCGCCGCCAGCAGCGCGGCGAGGATCAGCACCGCCTCCAGCCCCTCGCGAAAGATGATGCCGGCCGATTGCAGCGCCGAGCCGAGCACGGTCGGCCGCACCTCGATGCGGGCGCGGGCCTCGGCCAGATCGGCGGCGATGCCCTCGGCCTCGGCCCGGATCGCGGCCGCATCCGCCTGCCGCGCGATCAGGCTGCCCAGCCCCGGCCGGCCGGCGCTGCCCTCCCAGAAGCGGGCCTCCAGCCGCAGCGCCATGGACGGGGCGCGCGGCACCAGCCGCTGCTCGATATCGGGATCGAACCAGGAATAGGCCTCCAGCCGCTTGAGCTCCGCCGCCTCCCAGTCGCCGGCATGGGCCAGAAACGGCAGCTCCTCCAGCGCGGCTCCCAGCGCATCGAAGGCCACGGCGACGCCGCCCGAGCCGGCCCCGCCGGTGGCAAATTGCGCGTCGATCAGCGCCAGCGCCTCGGCCACCAGCGGCTCGACGCCATCGGCGCGCGCCGCCATCAATCCGCGCATCCGCTCCATCAGCGCCGCCAGATGCGCGCCGGCCTCGGCATCCGCCATCTGCGGCGCCAGATCGGCCAGCAGCATCGCCGCGCGGTCGCGAAACATCAGCGCCTCGCGATATTCCAGCGGCTGGCGGATCTCGCCGCCGCGCACGCCGTCGCGATATTCCTCCCAGACCAGCGCCGTGAACCGCCGCATCAGCTGGGCGCGGCGGGCCTGCTCCTCGGGCGACAGCGCCACCGGCACGAACAAGGCCAGCCGGGCGGCAAGGGCGTCGATTGCCGCGGGGTCGCCGGCGGCGCGGGCCAGATCGGCGTTCAGTGCCGCCAAACCGTCGGGGCCGAGATGCGTGGCAAGGCTGGTGTCGAGAAACGCCACCATGCCCTCGATCCGCCCGACCTCGCCGGCATATTGTGTGGCATGGCCGGCGCGGGCGGCCTCCTCGGCGCGGCCAAGGGCAAGGCGCAGTTCGGCGGCGGCGATGGTGGCATATTCGGCCGCCACGCTCTCCTGCGCCGCGGCGGGGGCGAGCGTGCCCTGCCCCAGCGCCTGCACCGCCAGCGAGGCGGCGGTATCGCCCGAGGCACGGGCATAATCGCGGATGGTCAGCCAGTTCACCGCCGTCGCCGCGTCGCCGGCGGCGATGGCGTCCATGAGCCGCGTCCGGGCCCCGATCAGCAGCCGCGCCCACAGCACCTGACGCGCCCGCGCCGCCTGCGGCCCCTCGCCCGCCATGGCGGCGCGGGCATGGGCGGCAAGGGCCTCGGCAATCGCTGCGCCATCGCGGGGTGCGAAACCGGCGGAGGCGGCCTCCCAAGCCTCCGCCATCGCCGCCAGCCGCCCCGCGATCTCGTCCATGCGTTCCGGCACCGGCGCACGATAGAGCAGGCGCTCGATCCGCGCGGCCTCGCTGCGGATGGTCTCGGCCGCGCCCCAGGGCGTTTCGGCATGCAGCGGCAGCGCCAGAAACAGCGCGATCAGGGCGGCGAGGAGGGTTCTCACGGGCGGACCTCGGGCAGATCGAGCGACAGCTCGGCCAGGGTGAAGGGCGGCACCGGCAGGTCGCGGCGCAGGCTGACAAAGACCAGTTCCGGCAGCGCCACCCGATAGAGCAGCCGCGCCTCCAGATGCAGCGGGCCACGCAGGTCGCCGGGCAGGTCCACATCATAGCGCAGGACATCCTCGCCCCGCGCCGGGATCGGCTTGCGCAGCCAGACCACCTGCGCGGTGGCGAAGCTGAGGTGATCGGCGATGCGCCGGCCCTCGGCATCGAGGAAATGCTCCATCCAGGCGATGCTGCCCGGGTCCTCGACGCCCAGGGTTCCGGCCGCCCCGCCCGAGCGGAAGACGGCGCGCCCGGCGCCATCGGTCAGGATCACCTCCAGCCACATGTGCTTCTGGTCGCTGACCCCGGTCGGCAGGTTGTGCCCGGCGCCCAGATTCTGCACCGCGATGTCGAGGGCCAGCCGGCCCCCGGCGACCCGCGCCCCACGCAGTTCCAGCCCGGCGGCGGCGCGCAGGAAGGCGGCGGTCTGCTGCGATTGCACCGCCAGCGTGCCGGCGGTGGTGGCGGTGGTCATGCCGGGCAGCAACCCGCCGCGCAGGACCGTCTGCACATCCCCCGCCCCGGTGTCGGCCATCAGGTAATTGGCGCCGATGAAACGGTGCGAGACCGCGGCGGGCGGGCCGATGTCACCGGCGCGGATCCGCATCACCTGCGCGGCCGGGTCTTCGGCCATGTGGCAGGACTGGCAGGTGACGCCGTTCTGCCCGTACCAGCTGTCGCGCCATTCGGTGAAGGTGGATTGCGCGACCTGCGGCGTGGTGGCCCGGCTCATGCTGTGGTCGAGGATCTCGGTATGGCAGCCGCCGCAGACCTCGGCGCCGGCCATCAGCGCCGCGGTGTCGGGCGCGCCATAGGCCGCCAGATGCGCGCGCGGATCGGCCAGCAGCGCCGGGCCCTGCGGCCCCTCGCGGTCGGCCACCGCCCGCGCATAATCCAGCGTGATCGCGCCATTGCCGCGTTCGGGATCGACATGGATGGCGGTGTGGCAGGTGATGCAGGCCACGCCCTCGGTCAGCGCCGGCGCCGGCGGGACCGAGACCATGCGGTTGACGCGGCCGGCCAGCATCTCGTTCGGGGCGTGGCAGCCCTCGCAGAAGCGGGTCTGCTCGGGGTTGCGCACGATGGCCTCGTTGGCATCGACCACCGCCTCGTAGATGCGGTCGCGGTCGGCGATGGCATGGAGCGAGCCGGCCCATTCGTGGAATTCGCGCTGATGGCAGGAGGCGCATTCCGCCGAGGAGGGCAGCCGGGCGGGGTCGATGAACGGTCCCGAGGCGCTTTGCAACAGCGAGGGAAAGAACGGCCGTGCGGCGCCCTCGGCATCGGGGCCGAAAGGCAGGCGGTAGAAGGGAACGCCCTCCAGCGCCACCAGCGGCGAGGGCGGGCGCGGCGCCAGCGCCGCCCAGAGGCCGAGCCCGGCCAGCGCCGCGCCGGCGGCCAGCGCCAGCGGCCGGGCGTGATAGCGCAGCTGCGATTTCAGGTTCATCACCCGGCCGTCCGCCAATGGCGCATGCCCAGATGCAGCACCAGCCCCGCCATCGCCGGCCACGAGGCCCTGAAATGCAGCAGCGACAGGGCCTCGGTCACCAGCCGGTCGGGAAACCAGACCCGCCCGGCCAGCCAGGTCGCGGCCGGCACCGCCATCGCCAGCCCGCTGGCCATCAGCACCAGCCAGACGGCCAGCAAGACCCAGGACAGGTTCGCAAACAGCCGCCGCCGGCTCTTCGCCAGCGCCGCCGGAACATGGAGGACCAGCCAGGGCACCAGCGCCGCGACCAGCACCAGCCCGCCGAGCAGATGGGCGTAGAGCACCATCCCCGCGCCCGGCGCCAGCCAGAGCCACAGGCCGGTGACGAACAGCGCCGCCGTCAGCCCGCTCTGCGCAGCCGAGCGCAGGCTGCCGCCCTGCGGACGCGCCCGCGCCGGCGCCATGGCCGCATGTCCGCCCCGGATGGCCTGCGCGTCCATGGCTGCATCACTCCTGGAACTCGACCCCGTTGCGCGCGGCGACCTGGAGAACCTGGGCCACGATGCGCTCGGCGATGTCCTGCGCCTCGCGACCCAGCGCATCCGCCTCCTCGGCCGAAAAGGCGTCGCCGGCCTCCTCGCGCGCACGGGTGTCGGCGACCAGCGCCAGCAGCTCCTCATAGCCGCCGGTGATGGCGTCATCCAGCGCCGGGTCATCCGCCACCACCACCGGCGCGATGGCCGAGACATACATCCGCTGGCAGCCGCCCATGATGCCGAGCACATCGACCAGACGGCTGCGGGCCACGAAGGCCTCGCCCGTACCGCCGAGGAACTGCGATTCCTTCCATTCGCCGAAATAGTCGCCCACCGTCGGCGTCATGGTGACCACGGCGGCGAAGGCGTCGTTGCGGTTCGGCTCCCAGGCCCGCATGTCGGCATCCAGCGCGGCCGTCCATTCGACCAGCCCGTCGGCGGCGCCCAGCGCCAGATTGGCATCGAACAGCACCTCGCCGACGCCGGTCTGGCCGTCGCCGTTCAGATCGGCCGCCAGCCGGGCATGGTCGGCATCGGTCCCCCAGAACAGCGGCTCGGTGAGGGTATGGAACAGGCTGCCCGGGCGCTCCAGCACGGTGCCGTCGGGCAGCGTCAGGTCGTATTCGGCAACATCCTCGGCCTCGCTGCCCGGATTGCCGGCATCGAGGATCAAGTCGTATTTCACCAGCGAGGGAATGCCGGCGACAATGCCCTCGATGGTCTCGTATTCGTTGGAGGCCGCCAGCCAGTCGGCCCGGATCGTCTGCACCGATTGCGCCAGCGCCGGGCCCTGCGCCGTCCAGGCGGCGGCATAATCGCCGCCATGCGCGTCGATGATCGCGGCATAGGCGGCGACGCTCTCCCGCAGGCGCCGGGCACCGTGCAACAGGGCGCCGCTATGCTCCAGCGTGAACTCCTTGACCTGGACCAGACCCTCGGCCTCGGTCAGCGCAAAGGCCGGGGCGGCGGTCAGCAGGATGGCAATCACGGAGCAGGAGGCGGTGGTCCTCATTGGCGGAATCCCTTTCGTTTCCGGGGCCGGGCTCCCGGACAGGGAGGCACCCGCAACGGGCAGCAGTATAATCCTGATAGTCTCTGTCAAGATAATCTCACCGGCCTCTCCCGGCCCCTTAGGCCGATCCCGACCGGCTTCCGTTTCCGGTTTTCTTCCGCGATCCGGCCCGGAATCGGCAGATTGTCATTCTTGAATACGGGCCGTCCTCCCCGAAATTGCAGGGGAAACCGCGGCATCCGGGAGGATGTTTTCCGCCGCCAGAAACGAGGCCGGGGTCGTGGGGATGCGGCTCCACGAGTTCGCGCGAGCATCCCCCGGGCGCCGAGAGAGCGGCAGAATGCCGCGGTCATGCCGTCCTGCGCTTTTGCCGCAAGTCCGGAGGGCGGTCGGAATGCCCTGCGCGCTCCTGAGACCAGTCAAAAGGCCGGTCGGTGGACTGGCAATCCCTACAATATGGGGCGATCACGACACCGCATTCCCGCAAGGGGATACGGAAATGTCTCCGCGAGCGCGCCATCCCCTGCTCCGTGAATTGGTTCCTCCGAACATATCGGGAAGACTACCGGGCGCATTCCTGTTTCTAGGGGCCATGCCGGTCGATCCGAAAACGCCGACCGCCTTTCCCCGGAATCCGCAATCCATTCCGCCCGGCCCAGGCCGATTCCGCTAACGGCCGCCCGCCCGGCGGGTGGAGAGCAGCAGGTTGGTTTCCGAGGTCATCACGCCCTCGATATTGCGGATGCGGCGAATGACCTCGTCCAGTTCGATCAGCGATTCCGCCGCCAGTTCGACGATGATGTCCCAGCGGCCATTGGTCGAATGCACCGCCACCGCCGCCGGCAGCCCGGTCAGCCGCGCGGTGATGCGGTCGCCGCCACGGCCCTCGATGCCGATCAGCATCAGTGCCCGCACCGGCGCCTCGGACACGTCGGCGCGCGTCAGCGCGGTGAAGCCGGCGATCTCGCCGGCATCCTGCAGCCGGTCCAGCCGCGCCCGCACCGTCGCCCGGCTGACCCTGAGCCGCGCCGCCAGCTCGGAAATCGGGGCGCGGCCGTCGCGGCGCAGCTCGGCGACCAGCCGCTGGTCCAGATCGTCCATTTTGTCTCAATCTCCTGCCGATTTGCACAATTCCCTGTGCGATCTAGACATAAATCCCATTGAAGTCACCACGGAACGCACAGACATCTTGCCGGCAAAGGAGCAAGACATGAGCAGAATTTCCCTTCTCGGTGCGCCGGTCGATTCCGGCCAGCGCCGCCGTGGCTGCCTGATGGGACCAGCCGCCTATCGCATCGCCGGCATCGAGACGGTGCTGCGCGACCTCGGCCACAGCGTCAGCGATGCCGGCGATGCCACGCCGCAGCCTTTGCCCCCGGCCGCCTGCGCCAACCCGGCCATCGACCAGTTGGACGAGACACTGGGCTGGACCGCGGCGCTGCGGGCACGGGTGGCGGAGCTGCTGGATGCGGGCGAGATGCCGGTGGTGCTGGGCGGCGATCACAGCCTGGCGCTGGGCTCGGTCGCCGGGGCGGCCGAACATGCCGCCCGCGCCGGCAGGCCGCTGTTCCTGCTGTGGCTGGATGCGCATAGCGATTTCCACACCCCGCTGACCACAGTCTCGGGCAACCTGCATGGCACGCCGGTGGCCTATATCGCCGGGCGCGCCGGTTTCGATGCCTTCCCGGCCTTTCCGGCGCCGCTGCCGGAGGAGAACATCTGCCTGTTCGGCATCCGCAGCGTCGATGCCGCGGAATCGGCGGCGCTGCGCGAGACCGAGATCGTGGTCGACGACATGCGGGTGCTGGACGAGCGCGGCGTGGTCGCGCCCTTGCGCGAGTTCCTCGACCGGGTGCGCGCGGCGGGCGGCATGCTGCATGTCTCGCTGGATGTGGATTTCCTCGACCCCGGCATCGCGCCCGCCGTCGGCACCACCGTCCCCGGCGGCGCCACCTTCCGCGAGGCGCATCTGGTCTGCGAATTGCTGCATGAATCCGGGCTGATGACCTCGCTCGACCTGGTCGAGCTGAACCCGTTCCTGGACGATCGCGGCCGCACCGCGCGGCTGATGGTGGATCTGGCCGGCTCGCTGTTCGGCAAGAAGGTCTTCGACCGCCCCACCCGCAGCTTTCACTGAGGCCGAGCCATGCTGAAACCCTCCCAGACCGCCCTGGTCCCTTTTGTCAGCGTCGAGAACATGATGCGGCTGGTGCTGCATATCGGCATCGAGGAGATGCTGGCCGGGCTGGCCGCCGAGATCGAGGCCGATTTCGCCCGCTGGCCGCTGTTCGACAAGACCCCGCGCGTCGCCAGCCATTCCGAGGTGGGCGTGATCGAGCTGATGCCGACCTCGGACGGCGAGACCTATGGCTTCAAATATGTCAACGGCCATCCCTCGAACACCAAGCAGGGCCTGCAGACCGTCACCGCCTTCGGGCTGCTGGCGGATGTGGCCACCGGCTATCCGCTGATGCTGTCGGAGATGACCATCCTGACCGCGCTGCGCACCGCCGCGACCAGCGCCATGGCGGCGAAATGGCTGGCGCCGAAGGGGGCGACCAGCATGGCGATGATCGGCAACGGCGCCCAGGCCGAGTTCCAGGCCATCGCCTTCAAGGCCATCTGCGGCATCACCGAGGTGCGGCTCTACGACCTCGACCCCGCTGCGACCGAGAAATGCCGGCGCAACCTGGCGGAAAGCGGGCTGAAGGTGGTGGGCTGCGCCTCCGCGCAGGAGGCGATCATGGGCGCGCAGATCATCACCACCTGCACCGCCGACAAGCAATATGCCACGATCCTGACCGACAACATGGTGGGCGCCGGCGTGCATATCAACGCGGTCGGCGGCGACTGCCCCGGCAAGACCGAGCTGCATCGCGACATCCTGCTGCGCGCCGGCATCTTCGTCGAATATCCGCCGCAGACCCGCATCGAGGGCGAGATCCAGCAGCTCGACCCCGACCACCCGGTGACGGAACTGTGGCAGGTCATCACCGGCGCCGTGCCGGGCCGGCAGGATGCGCGCCAGATCACCCTGTTCGACAGCGTGGGCTTTGCCATCGAGGATTTCGCCGCCCTGCGCTATGTGCATTCGCGGCTGAAGGGCACCCGCTTCTTCCAGCAACTGGACATGATCGCCGACCCGGACGATCCGCGCGACCTGTTCGGCATGCTGCTGCGGGCGGCCGGCTGAGGCCGCCCGCCCCGCCGGGAATCACGCCTCGGCGGGGGTGTCCTCCGGCGCCTCGGGCAGGTCGTCCAGCGAGAACCGCTCGGCCTCGTAATAGGCCGCGCAGGCCGCGTGCCAGACTGCTTCCAGCCCGTCGCCGCTGTCGCTGTCGACCGCCTCGGTCGCCGCGTCGATCAGGCGATGCGCCGGCGGCATGTCGCGCAGCTCGATCCCGGCGAGGTCGAGATAGTTGGTCACATGCCCCTGCAACTCCTCGGGCGAGAGGCCGCGGCCCTTCAGGGCCAGGACGGTGCCGGCCACCGCCAGCGGCGAGGTGAAGCGGCGGCGCGCGGCGGCGATGGCGGGGGCGGCCTTCTGCTGAACCTCCGCATCCGACAGCAGGCGGGTCAGCGTCTCGGTATCGAAATACATGCTTTCTCCTTTTCGGGGTTCGGGCGGTGTCAGCCGTGGCGGTCGCGGATGCTTTCGATGTCCAGAAGCCCGCTGCCGTCACCATGGGGATGATAGCGCAAGGCGATCGGGGTTTCGACAGGCTGGCCGGGACGGCCGTCGGCATCGGGCTGGTCGCAGCATTCCCCGATCACCTGCCGCACCAGCCGGTCGAGGGCCTCGGCGGCCCTTGCCGGCTCGGCCGTGCGGGTGACCCGGCCCTTGCGCAGGTCGATCACGTCGCCGGGCAGGGCGAAATGCAGCCTTGTGCCCAGTGCGGTGAAATCGTCGCCGCGCAGCTCGGTATGTTCGAGGTCGATCTCGACCAGCACCGCACCCAGCGCGCCGATCACCGTCAGCGCGGTGTTGTCGCGATTGGTGGCGACGCCGCTGTCCTCGAGGATGCCGAGGCCGTGGCGCACCCCCTCCTCGGCGCAGGCCACCGCCAGCCGGCCCAGCCGGCGCGAGGATTGCAGGTTCTGGTCGACGATGGCGCCGCCGAACAGGCCCAACCCCTCCTGGATCACCAGTCCGCGCCGGCCCATGTCCGAGGCGATGCCGAAACGCAGCGCCTCGTAGCTGGTGCCGCCGGCGATCATGAAGCCGGAGAGCGCCGAGGCCGCGCCGGAGACCGCCACCACCGTCCCGCCGGCGGCATGGGCGCCGACGATGGCCTGCAGGACCGGCGTGACCTCGCCCCGGTGCAGCAGGGTCTCGATCAGGCGGATCTGGTTGCCGCCGGTCAACAGGATGGTCTTCAGGCCCGCCAGATGCGCGACCAGTTCGGCATCGCGGCCGAGGCGTTCCACATTGTCGATGGTGATGCCGAAATCCAGCGCCTCGATGCCGCGATCGGCAAAGGCACGCATATAGCGGCGGGCCTCGCCGGCGGCATCGGCCGAGGCGGCGGCGATGATGCCCACCGGCCCCTGCACCTGCGCCGCCAGCGGGTCGAACAGCGCCGCCTCGTGCAAAGGCGTCGAGCCGAGCAGCATCAGCCGCGCGCCCTTGCCCGGCCGGGCGGCGCCATAGTCGCGGGCCAGGGCGCTGCGCCGGTTCTCGGCCAGTTGCGCGGCGTTCAGCTTGCGGGTGGACATGGCGGCGCGAAAGCCGATGGCGGTCATGCGGAAATCGCGGTCGCGCGCGCAGATCAGGCTGCGGGTGTCCGGGGTGCGGGTGAACTCGATGCTGGTAGCATGGCCGCCCTTGGGCTCGATGGCGCGGGCGCGGTCGGCCGGGTAGGTCTGCGGGTCGCCCAGCACCAGCCGGGCCAGCAGGTCATAGAGCGTATAGGCGCCGAACACGTTGCGCAGCGAGCGCGCCGGCGCCCGATAGGCCATGTCGCGTCGCGCCACCGGGCGCTTGTCCGGTCCCGGCAGCACCATGCCGGCATCGAGGTCGATGGCGTCGCCGTCATCGACATAGCTGAAGGTGATGTTCTCGATGGCGCGGCGGCGGCGGTCCTGCCGCGCGCCCTTCATGTCCAGCACGAAGGCCCCGAACTCGCCCACCACATGGCCGCGGGCGCCGTCGATGAACAGGGCGGTGTTCTCGTCCACGCCGAAGCCGAAGCGGGTGCGGCTGGCGGCCAGCGCCACGATCAGCCGGCCCAGCCGGCCGCGCTTGATGAAATGCTGGTCGACGATGCCCCAGCGGAAAAAGCCCAGGCCCTTGCCCAGCAACAGGCCGGGCCGGTCGGGATCGCTCACCACGCCATAGGTCGCCGCTTCCAGCGAGGTGCCGCCGCCGATCATCACCGGCGACATGATCGCCGCCCCCGCCGAGGAACCCGCGATCAGCCCGCCCGCCGCATGGGCCTCGCGGATCGCGGTCAGCACCGGGCTGTCCACGCCGTTCGGGGCCAGCGCGCCGGTGATCAGCGCCTGATCACCGCCGGTAAAGAACACGCTGCCGTAATCGCGCACCAGCGCCGCGACCTCGGGCCGGCGCGCGGCCTGCGCGGCATCGGCGCCAAAGACCGGCGCCAGCGTCACATCAAAGCCATGGGCGCGGAACACGGCAACGGTCTCGGCGCCCACGGCCTCCGGCTCGCCCGAGGCGGTGGGAAAGACCAGGATGCGCCCGCCCGACAGCGCATGCAGCCCGGTATAGACCGGGCCGTTATCGTCCTCCAGCCGACCGCCGATCACGGCCAGCTTGGGGCGCCGGGAAGGGTCGCTTGTGGTCATGCGCCGCGGATCACGGGGCCGGCGCGATCAGCACGCCGCGCCCGTCCTCGACCACGCGATAGCCCTCGGGAATGTCGAAGCCGCTGTCCTGCATGCGCCGCGCCGCGCGGTCCTCCTGTGGCTCAGACCCGAAGGCGGGGGTGAACTGGATGATCTGCTTCCACGACCGGGTGATGGCCTCGCAGAAGAACAGGATCAGGTCGTCCCTCTGCGCCATGTTCAGCGCGGTGGCAAGCGCCGCCTGCTCCTCCTCGACGATCTCGATGGCGCCCTCGGGCACGCCGAGGTCGATCAGCGCCTGCCGCATCAGGCGCGGCATCTCGTCCGGGGCGCGGTTGCGCAGGTCGTCGTCGCGGTGGCAGATGTAATGGTCGAAATGGCCGGCGACCTTGGCGGCGATGGCCCGCGCATCCTCGTCGCGGCGATCGCCGGGGCAGGTCACGCAGATGATCCGCCGGCCGCGCGGCTTGAGCCGGTCCACCAGTTCGACCATCGCCCCCACCGCGGCCTCGTTATGGCCATAGTCGAGGATCACCCGGAAGCCGTGCTCGTCGAAGACGTTCATGCGGCCGGGGCTCTGGAAGAAGGTGTTGTCGAAGGTGCGCAGCCCGGTGCGGATCTGGTCCAGCGTCTTGCCCAGCGCAAAGGCCATGCCGGCGGCGAACATGGCGTTCTCGACATTGTGCAGGGCCTTGCCCTCCAGCGTGGCCGGGATCAGATGCGTCCAGATCAGCGGGATATGGGTGCCGTTGTCATAGATGACGATCTGGTCGCCGTTGATGCCCTGCTCCAGCACCACCGCGCGCTTGCCGAGGCGGATATGCTCGCGCACCAGCTCATGCTCGGGGTCCCGCGTCACGTAGAGGATATGCCGGGCCGGCGAGTGGCTGGCCATCTTCAGCGTGTATTCGTTGTCGGCGTTCAGGACCACGGTATCGCGGGTGACCTCGGCGATCACCCGCTTGACCCGCGCCAGCCCGTCCAGCGTATCGACGCCCCCGAGGCCGAGGTGGTCCGAGGTCACGTTCAGCACCGCGCCCACGTCGCAGAAATGATAGCCGAGGCCCGAGCGCACGATGCCGCCGCGCGCGGTTTCCAGCACGGCGATGTCCACGGACGGGTCGCGCAGCACCATCTTGGCCGAGACCGGGCCGGTCATGTCGCCCTTCACCGTCACGTTGCCGTCGATATAGACCGCATCGGTCGAGGTCTGGCCGACCACATGCCCGGCCATCTTCAGGATATGGGCCAGCATGCGCGCACAGGTGGTCTTGCCGTTGGTGCCGGTCAGCGCCGCGATCGGCACCCGGCTCGGGGTGCCGGGCGGGAACAGCATGTCCATGATCCTGCCGCCCACGTCGCGCGGCCTGCCCTCCGAGGGTGCGATATGCATGCGCAGGCCGGGACCGGCATTGATCTCGCAGATGCCGCCGCCGGTCTCGCGATAGCTGCGGGTGATGTCGGTGGTCAGGAAATCCACCGCCCCCACGTCGAGGCCGATGGCGCGGATGGCGCGCTCGGCCATCAGCTTGTTGTCGGGATGGATGGTGTCGGTGCAATCCACCGCCGTGCCGCCGGTCGAGATGTTGGCGGTCTTGCGCAGATAGACCTCCTCGCCCTCCGGGGGCACGGTGTCGGGGGTATAGCCGCGCTCGTCCAGCAGCTTCATGGCCTGCGCGTCCAGCTCCAGCCGGGTCAGCACGTTTTCATGCCCGACACCGCGGCGGGGGTCGCGGTTCACGATCTCGACCAGTTCCGCGATGCTGTGGCGCCCGTCGCCGCGGACATGGCCCGGTACGCGGCGGGCGGCGGCGACCAGCTCGCCATCGACCACCAGCAGCCGGTGGTCGTCGCCCTGGATCATGCTTTCCACCACCACCGCGCTGCCTTCCTCGTCGGCGAGGGCGAAGGCGGCCTCGACCCCGGCCTCGTCGGTGATGTTCACCGTCACCCCGCGGCCGTGATTGCCGTCCAGCGGCTTGACCACCACCGGATAGCCGATGCGGTCGGCGGCCGAGACCGCCTCGTCGGCATCATGCACCTGCCGCTGCCGCGGCACCGGCAGGCCGAGATCGGAGAGCAGCTGGTTGCACAGGTTCTTGTCCGAGGCGATCTCGACCGCGATATGCGAGGTCTGGCTGGTCAGCGCCGCCTCGATGCGCTTGGCATAGCGACCCTGGCCGACCTGGATCAGGCTGGCGTCGTTCAACCGATACCAGGGAATGTCGCGGGCCTCGGCGGCGCGGACCAGCTCCATCGCCGAGGGGCCGAGGCTGCGCTTGTCGGCATAATGCAGGAAATCGTCCAGATCCCCGGCCAGGTCCGCCGCCTCGTCGCGGGCGATGGCGGCCAGCAGGTCGCAGGCCACCTCGCCGGCCTCCAGCCCGATCTCCTCGGAATCGAAGCTGTAGAAGACCGCCACCACCTCCGGCTCGCCAGTGGGCTCGGACCAGGCCAGTTCGCCGCGCTGACCGGCGGCGCGTTGCAGCGCCAGCGCCAGATGCGCCAGCAACTCGCCGAGGCCCGGCCGCCCGGCGCGGGCGCGCGCCAGCCAATCGGCATCCGCCTCGCCCCAGCCCGGCAGCACCGCCAGCAGGCGGTCCAGCACCTGCCCGCCCAGTTCGGACAGGCGCGCGGCATAGGCGGGCTTGATGGCGACGGTCAGCCGGATCAGCGGCTCGCGGGCATGGACATTGGGGCCGACATAGACGGAGACGGAATCGATGTTCATCGGCATGTCCTTCCTGTTGCAGCCTGCCCCGATGGCGAGCCGGGCAGAATCGGGCCATCCTGCCGCCCTCCTCCGCTTTCAAGGCTGGGCAAAACCGGCATCGCGTCAATTGCTTTCTGCATGGCGGCCCCGGCGGCGCGGGATGCCAAGGCCGCGCCGGGGCGCATGGCGGGCTGCGGGCCTTGCGCCGCAGCGCCCGGTGCGAGACGGATTTCGGCGGGCGGTTCCGGGCGGGGGAGCGGTGGCTGAGGGGGCATCCGGGCGCTGCCGCATGGCGGGTTCGGACGGGTCGACCGGGACGGGAGAGAGGGCCGGCCGGCAGCCGGACCGGGCAGCGGAGGCGCAGGCGGCGTGTCGCGGCCAGAACGCGACGGGCGAAAAAAGCGGCAGCGGGCCTCCAGCCGGCCGATAGCGGCCGTCTTCGCCTCTCCGGTCGGACTCCCCGCACAGGGCAGCGGATCGCGGCGGGGGCTTCCGCTCGGGGACGCAGTGCTTGAGGCGGACACCCGGGCCATGCCGCTTGGCAGGTTCGGACGCACCGAACCGGGAACGGGCGAGAGAGCCCGCCGGTGCAGCGA
Source organism: Paracoccus sp. (in: a-proteobacteria) (assembly GCA_040392885.1). Lineage (GTDB taxonomy): Bacteria > Pseudomonadota > Alphaproteobacteria > Rhodobacterales > Rhodobacteraceae > Paracoccus. The sequence continues at coordinate 24,208 of JBEBVF010000005.1, forward strand.
GGATGCAGGCGTGTCGCGGCCAGAACGCGATAAGCGAAAGCGGCAACGGGCTTCCAGCCGACCGATGGCGGCCGCCTTGGCCTTTCCGGCCAGTCCCCTCGCACGGAGCAGCGGATGGCGGCAGCGGCGGGGGAACCGGGAATTCGGCCGGAGTAACGCTCACGCAACTCAGCCTCGAATTCGCCGGAATATCGCCATATAAGCAATTGATATACAAAAAGACCGGGCACTCCCACCCGGTCTCTACCTCTCTCTCCCTCTGCTCAGGCGGCGGGCAGCCTCTGGCGCACCAGCGCGCTCCAGTAGGAGACGCCCCAGGCGATGGCCTCGTCGTTGAAGTCGAAGCCGGGATTGTGCAGCCCGGCGCTGGGGCCGTTGCCGATCTTGATCAGCGCCCCCGGCACCTCGTTGAGCATGAACGAGAAATCCTCGCCGCCCAGCGTCGGCGGCATGCCGTCGCGCACCCGCTCGACCCCGGCCACCGCCTGCGCCGCCTGCACCGCATGGACGGTTTCCTGCGCATGGTTCACCGTCACCGGATAGTGGCGGCCATAGTCCAGCCGCCCGGTGGCGCCGAAGGCGGCGGCGACATGCTCGACCATCCGGCCCATGCGGGCCTCGATCATGTCGCGGACCTCCTCGCGCAGGGTGCGCACGGTGCCGGTCAGCTTCACCACCGGCGGGATCACGTTATGCGCATCGCCGCCATGCACCGTGGTCACCGAGATCACCGCCCCGTCGATCGGGTCCAGGTTGCGCGAGGTGATGGTCTGCAGGGCCTGGATCAGCGCCGCCATCACCGGCATCGGGTCCAGCGTGGTGTTCGGCATCGCCGCATGGCCGCCCACCCCCTCGATCTCGATCTCGAACATGTCGACCGAGCCCATGATGGCGCCGGGCGCGGTCTCGAAATGGCCCAGCGGCAGGTTGGGACGGTTGTGCATCCCGTAGACCTCGTTGCAGGGAAAGCGGGTGAACAACCCGTCCTCGATCATGGCGCGGGCGCCGGCACCGCCCTCCTCGGCCGGCTGGAAGATCACCACCACGGTGCCGTCGAAATCGCGCCGCTCGGCCAGGCCCATCGCCGCGCCCAGCAGCATCGCCATATGGCCGTCATGGCCGCAGGCATGCATCCGGCCCGGAATCTGCGAAGCCCATTCCTTGCCCGTCGCCTCGGTGATCGGCAGCGCATCCATATCCGAGCGCAGCCCGATCATGCGGCCCGAGCGGTTGGTGCGCCCGCGGATCACGCCGACCACGCCGGTCCGGCCCAACCCCTCATGCACCTCGTCGACGCCGGCCTTGCGCAGCGCCTCGGCCACCTTGGCCGCGGTGCGCGGCAGGTCATAGAGCAGTTCGGGGTTGCGGTGCAGGTCGCGGCGAAAGGCGACCAGCTCGTCCAGCCGCTCGGCGATCCAGTTCTCGACGGGCATTCTTCACTCCTCTTCGGTCGGCAGGCGATAGCGGAAATCGCAATGGTCGGCGCCCTGCATGATGGTCTGGGTGCGGGTCAGCTCCATGGCGGGGTTGTAGCCGATGCAGAAATCGCCGTCGCGGTTGCACGACAGCAGATGGCCGATGCGGCCCAGCCCCATCTCGCGATACATCTCGGCATAGCGGCAGCGGGTGACGTTGAACTCCAGCCGGTCGTGCGCCGCATGGAGCGGCTGGATCTCCAGCGAGCCCTCGGCGGTCCAGTTCGGCAGGATGTCGGCAAAATCCTTCAGGTCCGGCGCACGGCCCAGCGCGCGGGCGAATTCCGCCCCCTGCTGGATGGCCGAGGCGCTGACCGCCTCGCCGATCACGGCATCGGCCTCCCCGGCGCCGTGGCGGGCCTCGATGACGGCATGGACATTGCCGAGGATCTGCGCCTCGATGCGGCGGCGGGTGATGATGGGAAGCTGGCTCACGGGAGGGGGTTCCTTGGCTGGCGGGTCTCAGATCTCGCGGCGGTCCTTGCGGCGCAGCCAGGCGAGGTAGTTGGGGGCGATGCGCCGGGCGAGGGCATGGAAGGGCAGCGGCGCCGGCTCCGACAGCGGCAGCGCGAGGCTGTCGATGGCACGGCCCGACACCGCCCGCGCCAGCTCGCGCCCCAGCGCCACGCCCAGCGCCACGCCGCGGCCGTTGCAGCCGATCCAGCCCCAGCCGTCGGGGCCGAGGTTCAGGATGCGCGGGAACCGGTCCCAGGTCATGCCGACATAGCCCGACCAGACATGCGTCATCGGCTGGTGGCCCAGCGCCGGGAAGGCCTCGGCCAGGTTGCGCGCGGCCTTGTCGGCCACCCGGCGCGGCACGTCATGGCGGCCGATCACGGAACCGCCGGTAATCAGCCGGTTGCGGGCATCATAGCGGAAGAATCGCAGATCGCCGCGGGTGTCGGAAACCGCCTGCCGCCCGGGCAGGATGGTGGCGCGCAGATTGTCCGAGACCGGCGCCGTCGCCATCTGCCAGGCGGTCACGGGCACCACCGTATGCGCCAGCCGCCGGGCCAGACCGGGCACCAGCTCGCCCGTATAGGTGTTGGTGGCGAGGATCAGATGCCGCGCCCGCACCTTGTGGCCGGCGGTGGTGACCACCTGCCATTGCGCGCCGTCGCGGGCATAGCTGGCCACGGGGGTCTGCTCGTGGATCACCGCGCCATGGGTCTCGGCGGCCTGCGCCAGGCCGCGGGCCAGGCCCAGCGGGTTGATATGGCCGCCGGTCGGGTTCAGCATGCCGCCATACCAGAAATCGCTGCCCAGCAGGGCGCTGGCGGCCTCACGGTCCAGCAGTTCGGCAGGAAAGCCGCGCCGCTGCCAGGCCTCGACCCGGGCGCGCGACAGCTTGATGCGGCCCGGCGAATGCGCGGGCTGGAACCAGCCGTTCTGCTCGGCCTCGGCCATCTCGGCGATGCCTTCGCGCCGGGCGGTGTCGAACAGGATGGAGGCGGAATTGCCGATCAGATGGACCAGCCGCTCGCCCGCCGCGCCCCAGCGGGCGGCGATGGCATCGGGCTCGGCCGCGGTCAGGATCGGGATCACCTGGCCGTTGTTGCGCCCCGAGGCACCCCAGCCCACCGCCTTGCCCTCCAGCACCCGCACCGACTGGCCGGCGCGGGCCAGTTCCAGCGCCGCCGACAGGCCGGTGAAACCGGCGCCGATCACCACCGCATCGGCCGCGACATCCTCGGCCAGCGCCGGCGTCGGCGGGCGCGGGGCCGCGGTCGCCGCCCAGATCGAGTCGGGGAATTCCACCGGGGTCATGTTCGTCCTTTCGTCATCGCGGCCGGCTCAGGCCACCGCATCGAGCTTGGGCGGCTGCCAGTCGCTGCCGGGAATCGAGGCCAGCAGGGCCTGGGTATAGGGATGCGCCGGATTGGCAAAGACCTGCGCGGTCGGGCCGGATTCGACCACCCTGCCCTTCTGCATGACCAGGATGCGGTCGCAAAGCTGCGCCGCCACCCGCAGGTCATGGGTCACGAACAGCAAGGACAGGTCCAGACGCGCGCGCAGATCGGCCAGCAGCCGCAGCACCTGCGCCTGCACCGACACGTCCAGCGCCGAGACCGGCTCGTCCGCGACGATCACCTTCGGCTGCATGGCCAGCGCGCGGGCGATGCCGATGCGCTGGCGCTGACCGCCGGAGAATTCGTGCGGATAGCGGTCGGCGGCGGCCGGGGTCAGCTCGACCAGTTCCAGCAGCTGCCGGGCGCGGGCATGGGCCTCGGCGCGCGGCACGCCCTGCACGATCGGGCCCTGCGCGATCAGGTCCAGCACCCGTTTGCGCGGATTCAGCGAGGCCATCGGGTCCTGGAACACCATCTGGATATCGCAGCGCATGGCCCGCAATTCGCGCCGGCCGGCGGCCAGCAGGTCGCGCCCGTTCAGGTCCACCGCGCCGCTGTCGGCCTCCAGCAGCCTTGTGACGATGCGCGACACCGTGGTCTTGCCCGAGCCGGATTCGCCCACCACGCCCAGGGTCTCGCCCTGATGCAGCTCGAAGCCGACATCATCGACCGCCGCCACCGCCTTGCGCCGGCCGGAGAGCAGCCCGCCCCGCGCGGCAAAGGTCTTGCGCAGCCCCGTGGCCTTCAGCACCACCGGCGCCGCGGTCTGCGGCCGCTCCGGCGGCGGGGTCAGCGCCGGCACCGCGGCGATCAGCGCCCGCGTATAGGGGTGGCGGGGCTGGTTGAGGATCTGCTCGGCCGGGCCGGATTCCACCAGCTCGCCCAGCCGCAGCACGGCGATACGGTCGGCGATCTCGGCCACCACGCCGAAATCATGGGTGATGAACAGGATGCCGGTGCCGTGCTTCTTCTGCAACTCGCGGATCAGGCCGAGGATGCGCTTTTGCGTGGTCACGTCCAGCGCGGTCGTCGGCTCGTCGGCGATCAGCAGGCGCGGGTTCAGCACCAGCGCCATGGCGATCATCACCCGCTGGCGCTGGCCGCCGGAAATCTGGTGCGGATAGGCGTTGATGGCGGAATCCGGGTCGGGGATATGCACGTCGCGCAGGATCTCCAGCACCCGCGCCCGGCGCGCCTTGCGGTCGAGGTCGGTATGCAGGCGCAGCACCTCGTCGATCTGCCAGCCCACGGTCTTTTGCGGGTTCAGCGCCGTCATCGGCTCCTGAAAGATCATCGCCGCCCGGGCGCCGCGCAGCCGGCGCATCTGCGCCTCGCTCATCGTCGCCACGTCCTCGCCGTCCAGCAGGATGCGGCCGCCGGCCAGATGCACCTGCGGCTCGGGCAGCAGGCGCAGCACCGCATTGGCCGCCAGCGACTTGCCCGAGCCGGATTCGCCCACCAGGCAGACGATCTCGCCGGGGGCGACGCTGAGGTTCAGGCCGTCCAGCGCCAGCGGCCGGTCCGAGCCGGGCGGCAGCGCGATGCGCAGGTCCTCGATGCGCAGGATGGGGGCGGGGCCGGTCATTTCTTCTGCCTCGGGTTCAGGGCGTCGTTCAGGCCCTCGCCCATCAGGCTGAAGGACAGCACGGTGAGCAGGATGGCGATGCCGGGGATCACGGTGCAATGCCAGTCGGTGCGCAGCACCGCCCGCCCCTGCCCGATCATGTTGCCCCAGCTGGCGAAATTGGGATCGCCGAGATTGAGGAAGGCCAGCGCGCTCTCCATCAGGATCGAGGTCGCCATCACCACCGAGGCGAAGACGATCACCGGCGGCAGCGCATTGGGCAGGATCTCGCGAAAGATCAGCGACAGGTTGCCGACACCGAGATTGCGGGCGGCATCGACGAATTCGCGGGCGCGCAGCGACATGAACTCGGCCCGGACCATGCGGGCCGGCGCCGTCCAGGACACCACGCCGATGGCGATGACGATGGTCTGGATCGAGGAGCCGAAGATCGCCACCAGCGTCAGCAGCAGCACGAAGCTGGGGATGGTCTGGAAGGCCTCGGTGACGCGCATCAGCACATCGTCGACCCAGCCGCCGAAAAAGCCCGACAGCGCCCCGATGACGATGCCGATGCTGATCGAGATCAGCGTCGCCACCACCCCGATCAGCAGCGAGATGCGGGCGCCGAACAGGATGCCGGCCAGGGTGTCGCGGCCGAGCTGGTCGGTGCCCAGCGGCGTCGCCGGATCGATGAACGGGCCGACCAGCGGCGCGCCGACCCGGCGCAGCGGATCGCCGGGGGTGATGACCCCGGCCAGCAAGGCCGCCAGCACCACGGCGACGAACAGCACCAGCCCCAGCACGGCGGCACGGTTGCGGCGGAAACGCCGCCACAGCACCAGCGCGCGGGCCGGGGGCGGCGGGGGAAGGGTGGCGTCGGCCAGGCTCATTTCAGTTCGATCCTCGGGTCCAGCCAAGCATAGATCATGTCGGTCAGGATATTGACGATGATGACGATGATCGAGCACAGGAAGATGATGCCCATCAGGGTGTTGAGATCGCGCTTGATGACCGAGTTATAGGCCAGCTGCCCCAGCCCCGGCAGCGAGAAGATGGTCTCGACCACCACCGAGCCGCCCAGCACCGTCGAGAATTGCAGCCCCAGCAGCGTGATCACCGGCAGCAGGGCATTGCGCATGATGTGGTGCCACATCAGCCGGGCCCGGCCGGCGCCCTTGGCGCGAGCGGTGCGCACGAAATCCAGCTCCATCACTTCCAGCACCGAGGTGCGCATCAGCCGCATGTAGAAGGCCATGTAGATCAGCGACAGCGCCAGCACCGGCATGACCAGATGGGCCGCGATGTCCAGCCACAGCCGCCAGCCGGTATGGAAGGCGGCGATGTCCTTGATGCCGCCGGCCGGCAGCCAGCCCAGCTTGATCGCGAACAGCAGGATCATCAGCAGGCTGAGGAAGAACGAGGGCATGGCATAGAACACCAGCCCCAGCGTCGAGATGGCATTGTCGGTCAGCGAATAGGCCCGCCGCGCCGCAAAGGCGCCCAGCGCGATGCCGAAGACGAAGGCCGCGGTCAGCGAGGCCCCCATCAGCAGCAGCGTCACCCACAGCCGCGACAGCAGCACCTGCGACACCGGCGCCTCGTAGACGAAGGAGCGGCCGAAATCGAACTGCACCAGATGCGCCAGATAGCGCCCCAACTGCACTAGCACCGGCTGGTCGAGGCCGTATTCCTGCCGCAGCCGGGCGACGAAGGCGGGGTCGGCCCCGCCCATGTCGCCGACCAGCGCATCGACGGTATCGCCGGGCGCCAGTTTCACCAGCAGGAAGCTGCCGACCATGATCAGCAGGATCACCGGCACGGCCTGGAGAATGCGGCGCAGCGTGTAGACGAGGATCGAGGGCATCGGTTTTGGGCCTTGCTGGACGGCGGGCGGGACGGCGAGGGGGCGGCCGGTGCACGGACCGGCCGCCCCGCCTTGCCGATGGGGTCAGGCTACTGTTTCAGCCACAGATCATACCAGCTGGAGCTGTCCCAGCGCGGCGTGTTGTGGTGATTGACCAGGTTCACGTTGGTGATGCCGATGAACGGATGCTCGATGGCGAAGATCACCGGCAGGTCGGTCATCTCCAGACGCTGAATCTGGTGATACAGGTCGGCACGCCGGGCCGGGTCCAGCTCGATCGCGGCCTCGTCGATCAGCCGGTCCATCTCGGCCGATTCATAGCCGAACTGGTTCGACCAGGCGGTGCCCGCCGGCGCGCCGGAGCGCAGCCACACCGTCGTCGACACCGCCGGATCCGAGCGGAACTGGTGCCAGCCGTTGGCGGTGTCGAAATCGTGGTCGCGATAGACGCCGTTGAGAAAACCGGGCGCGTCATTGGTCAGCAGCTCGACCTTGATGCCGACCTCCTTCAGCGCCTGCGCGTAATATTCGGCCCAGAGCTGGGTGTATTCGCCCCAGGGCGCCGGGCGGTGGCGCAGGGTGAACCGGATGCCGTCCGGCCCCGGCGGATAGCCGGCCTCGTCCAGCAGCGCCTTGGCCTTCTCGACATCATAGTCATAGGTCGGCACGTCGTCGGTATAGTTGGCGCCGCCGACACTGGGGATCGGGCCACGACCGGGCTTGGCATGGCCGCGCATGATGGTGTCGATGGCAAAGTCGATGTCCAGCGCGTGATAGATCGCCTGGCGCACCCGCAGGTCGGCCAGGATCGGGTTGCGCAGGTTGAACTCGACCGTCGAGTGGGCGACGTTGTTCTCGAAACCCTGCGTGCCCATGTCGAAGCGCGGGTCGGCGCCCAGCCGCTCCAGATCGGCCATCGAGATGTTGTTGAAGCCCGATTCATGGACCTCGCCGGATTCCAGCGCCGCCGCGCCCGCCGCCTTGTCGGGGATGAAGCGCCAGATCACCCGGTCCAGATAGGGGAATTCCGCGCCGCGCCAGTAATCGTCGTTGCGCACGGCGATGATGTACTGCCCGCGCTCGTATTCCTGGAACTTGAACGGGCCGGTGCCGACCGGCGCCTGGTTGTGGGGGTTGGTCAGCAGGTCGGTGCCCTCGAACAGGTGCTTGGGCACCGGATGGCCGAGGTCGGGCATGGCCGCGACCAGCAGGTCCAGCGGCATCGGCTGGGAATAGTTGAACACCGCGGTCAGCGGATCGGGGCAATCCACCGATTCCAGATTGGCCTGCAAGGTCGAGGAATAGTTCAGCAGCGGCTTCCACAGCTCCATGGCCGAGAAGGCCACGTCGTCGCAGGAAAAGGCCTCGCCGTCATGCCAGCGCACGCCGTCGCGCAGCTTGAAGGTGATGGTCTTGCCATCCTCCGAGGACGACCATTCGGTGGCCAGCACGCCGACATAGCCGTCATAGGTCTTGTCGATCAGTGGCTCCATGATCTTGCCGGTGATGGAATAGACGCCGGTCGAGGCGCGCAGCGCCGGGTTCAGCACGCCCTGCTCGCTGTTGAGATGGACGATGACGGTGCCGCCGCGCTGCGGTTCGGCATCCTGCGCCAGGGCGGGCATCGCCATCAGGGCCGCACCGGCGGCCAGCAGCGCGTGGGTTCGGATCTTTCGCATTCGGTTCGGTCCCTTCCATGGGTTCGGCTGCTTGCGCAGGCCCTGCGGCAACATTCGGCGGTGCAGAAAATATGTCAACTCGAATTTCTACAAATATAGCATGTTTTGTGTTTTATGTCCTAGTTTTTCGTCATGATGTAGGTCATACATCTACACGAGAGGGCTGTGGTGAAACGGAATTTCACGATGCCAAAGGGCGGGAAATCAGACGCTTACCTTGGGGAAACCGGCGAATCCGGCGGCTGCCCGCGACACGGCTCCGCCACCCGGCCACCCATGCCGCAGCGCGGCGTGAGCCATGGAATGCGGAACGGTTTTCCCGCCATCCCCGCCCGTCGCGGAACGAAATTCCGGGCCGCGCCCCATCGCGCGAATCACGGCCGGTGCCCCCGCCGATCCCGGCCCGGCCCCGCCTCCATCCAACCGAAAGGAAGACGACATGACCCATCCCGTCAAAGGCGTTGACCACGCCTTCCTGCTGACCGGCGACCTCGACGGTGCCGCCGCTGCCTGGCGCAAGCTGGGCTTCACGCTGTCGCCGCGCGGCACCCACAGCATCGAGAAGGGCACCGCCAACTATACCATCATCTTCCGGAACGATTATTTCGAGCTGCTGGGCGTCGTCACCCCCGTCCCCGGCAACCTGCACCAGCGCGAGGCGATCGCGCGCGACGGCTCGGGCCTGCGCGCCATCGCCAACCGCATCGAGGATGCCTACAAGGCGCGCGAGGCGCTGGCGGAACTCGGCATCCAGACCGACCCGGTGGGCGAGTTCTCGCGGCCGCTGCCGCTGCCCGATGGCGGCACCGGCACCGCCGCCTTCGCCACAACCGCCTTTGCCCAGGGCGAGGCCCCGCGCGGCTATATCTTCATGTGCCAGCACAAGACCCGCGACATGGTCTGGCGCCCGGAATTGCAGGACCACGCCAATACCGCGCAGGCGCTGGCCGGCATCACCGCGGTCACCGACGCGCCCGAGGCCGAGGCCCAGGCCTTTGCCCGGCTTTACGAAAAGGGCGCCATCACCCCGGTCAATGGCGGCTTCATGGTCACCACCGGCCCCGATTCCGCGCCGATCCTGCTGCTGACCCCGGCCGCCGCCAGCGCCCGCTGGTCGCCCGAGGCCGTGGCTGCCACCCCCGCCGGCGGCTTTGCGGCACTGCGCATCCGCGTCGCCGACCTCGCCCGCGCCCGCGCCGTGATCGAGCAGGCCGGCATCGCCACCCATGCCGCGCCGGGCGGTTTCTGGACCGCGCCGCAGGATGCGGCCGGCGCCATCGTGGAGTTCACCGCCGCATGACCCAGCCGGGCCGAAAGACCACCGCCGAACCCCGGCGGCGCAGCGCCGACGGCGCGGCGCATTTCGACGACATCGACCGCCAGATCCTCGACCTGCTCCAGGCCCGGGACATTCCGCTGGCGGCGCTGGCCGAGGAGGTGGGCCTGTCGCAGACCCCCTGCTGGCGGCGGGTGCGCAAGCTGGAGGAGGCCGGGGTGATCCGCGGCCGCGTCACCCTGGTCGATCCGCGCCAGGCCGGGGTGCCGCTGACCGTGTTCATCGGCGTCACCGCCCTGCGCCACGAGGCGCAATGGCTGAGCCAGTTCCGCGCCCTGGTGGACAGCATCCCCGAGGTGGTCGAGGCCTATCGCATGACCGGCTCGACCGACTATTTCCTCAAGCTGCTGGTCCCCGACATCGAGACCTATGCCAAGGTCTATCAATACATGATCGAGCGGCTGGACTTCTCGCAGATCAACGCCTCCATCGCCATGGAGGAGCTGAAATACACCACCGCCGTGCCCACCGCCTATCTGTAAGGGGCGGCGGGCGCGGCTACCCTGGCCGCATCCCCGACCGGGCCGGCCCGCGGTGTGGGCCGTCGCGGGGCTGGCTCGATGCGAGTCGTCGGCCGGTTCCTCGACCCCCCGTCTCCGGCGGCCCGGTGCAATATCGCCACCCAAGCAGCGCGGCCGGACCGATGGCATCCCGGCCGGGGCCTGCCGCGGCATGAACCATCGCGGGGCTGGCCGGTGCGAGTCATCGACCGGCCCCGCCCCGCCCGCCGGTGCGATCTCGCCACCCGGCGGGCGCGGCGACCGGCGCGGCACTCGCCGGTTGCGACAGGCTGTCGCCTGCGCTAGGTCCAGACCATGCCGCGCTCCGCGGCCAGACTTCACGTCCGCAATCAAGGAGGTGCCGATGAGCGCCCACGCCATCACCAAGACCCGCGCCCGGTTCAGCCCGCTCGACCCCCAGCGCCAGAGCCTGGCCTGGAAGGCCGGCGCCGTGCTGTTCGGCGGGCTGTTCCTGGCCCTGTCGTCGCGAATCGAAGTGCCGATGGTGCCGGTTCCGATCACCATGCAGACCTTTGCCGTCACCCTGATCGGCGCGCTCTATGGCTGGCGCCTGGGCGCGACCACGGTGCTGGCCTGGCTGGCCGCCGCCGCCATGGGCCTGCCGCTGCTGGCGGGCGGCAAGTTCGGGCTGGCGCCCTTCATCGGCCCGACCGCGGGCTATCTGTTCGCCTTCCCGGTGGCGGCGGCGGTCACCGGCTGGCTGGCCGAGCGCGGCTGGAACGGCAACCGCATGGTGTTGGCCGGCCTGTCGATGCTGGTCGGCAACCTGCTCTGCCTGGCGCTGGGCGCGCTGTGGCTGGCGCAGCTGATCGGGGTCGAGAAAGCCATCGCCGGCGGCGTCACCCCGTTCCTGCTGGGCGCGGTGCTGAAATCGGTGCTGGGCGCCATGGTGCTGCGGCTGATGACGCGCGGGGCGCGGCGCCACGACGCCTGACCCCACCCTTTTCCACAGCTTCCCGACGGGGCGCCCCTGCGGCGCCCCGTTTTTTTTGTGCCGCAACCGGGTTGATGAATTGTTGAGCAATTCTGCCGGAATCCGATCATCCGACCCGGTTTTTACCCCGAAGATTCAACGGCCGGTCCATGATCCCCGCCGCAACCCCAAGGCGGCGCCAGCCACGCCGGCCTTCATTTGCTGCACAATCATGTCCATCCGCGCAAGAAAACACTTGCCAGAGCGCCGCGAATCACCAACTGTTGCGGGGCGCCGAATTGATGAACAATCACGCACAACAGAACAGGTGAGGATATGAGACTTTCCGGTATGGCCCGCAGCGCCACCACCATTGCCGCGCTGGCAGCCAGCGCCACCCTGGCCGCGGCCGAGCCGAAGCTGGTCGAACCCGGCACGCTCAGCATCGGCTCGGACATGACCTATCCGCCCTTCGTCTATCTGGACGAGGGCAAGCCGGCCGGCTTCGACGTGGAGGTGGTCGAGGCCATCGCCGCGCGGATGGAACTGGGCACCAACTGGGTCGATACCCGCTTTGCCGCGCTGATCCCCGGCATCCGCGCCGGGCATTTCGACCTGATCGCCTCGGCGCTCTATGTCACCGAGGAGCGCCAGCAGGTGCTCAGCTTCGTGCCCTATACCAAGGCCGGCTCGTCGATCATGGTGCTGGCCTCGGCCGCCGACAAGCCCGCCGGCATCGCCGACCTGTGCGGCAAGTCGGTGTCCTCGATCCGCGGCGCCTCGTGGATTCCCAAGCTGGCCGAGTCGGCCGCCGAGCTGTGCGACGGCAAGACCATCGACGTGCGCGAATTCGACACCGACGCCCAGGCGACGCAGGCGATGCGCGCCGGCGCGGTGGCGACGCAGTTCATCGACAACGTGGTCGCCGCCGAGGTGGTCGGCCGCCAGGGCGCCGAGTTCGAGGTGACCTCCAGCGAGGTCCTCTATCCGGTTCTGGTGGCGCTGGCGGTGCTGCCCGAGAACACCGAGCTGCTGGATGCCGTCGCCGCCGCCCTGGCCGAGATCCGCGCCGATGGCAGCTTCGAGGAGATCCGCGCCCGCTACGGCATGGCGCCGGTCACCGACGAGGAAATCGCCGAGATCGTCGGCACCAACCGCTGACACCGGCCGGCGGGCGGCACCGCCGCCCGCCCCACGCCCCCTGGATACGGGATCGCCCATGCATTTCGACTGGTCCTACACGCTCGGCCTCTTTGCCCGCCCGGAATTCTGGTGGGCCGCCTGGACGGTGATCAAGCTGGGCATCCTGGCCTGGCTGGTGGCGGCGGTGCTGGGCTTCGGCCTGGCGCTGACGGTGCGCGCCCGCAGCCCGTTGCTGCAGCTGCCGGCGCGCTTCTACATCTGGCTGTTTCGCAGCCTGCCGCTGCTGGTGCTGCTGATCTTCATCTATTCGCTGCCGCAGGTGGTGCCCTCGCTGCGCCAGGTCCTCGGCAATCCCTTCTTCGCCGGCTTCGTCGCCCTGGTGCTGAGCGAGACCGCCTACATGGCCGAGATCCATCGCGGCGGGCTGCTGGGCGTGCCGCCGGGCCAGATCGAGGCCGGGCGCGCGCTGGCGCTGCGCTATGCCGGCATCCAGCGGCTGATCGTCATCCCGCAGGCGCTGCGGGTGGCGCTGCCGGCGCTGTCGAACCAGCTCATCACCATCTTCAAGCTGACCTCGCTGGTCTCGACCATCTCGCTGGCCGAGCTGCTGGTGGTGGGCCAGCGCCTCTATACCCAGAACTTCCTGGTGCTGGAGACGCTGACCGTGGTCGGCGTATTCTATGTGATGATCGTCACCGTGTTCGACGGCATCCTGCGCGCCTTCGAGCGCAGCATGGACATCACCCGCCGCGGGCGGCGCACCGGCACCACCACCGCCGCCGCCGAGGCGCCGCGCCCGCCCGCCGCCAAAGCCGGGCAGCGGCTGGCGCCGCTGTCGGACGTGGTGGCGCTGAGCGCGCAGGGCCTGCGCAAGAGCTTTGGCGGCCACGAGGTGCTGAAGGGTATCGACCTCGACGTGCATCAGGGCGAGGTGATCTCGATCATCGGCCGCTCCGGCTCGGGCAAGACCACCTTCATCCGGCTGCTCAACGGGCTGGAGGAGCCGGATGCCGGCCGCGTCCTGCTGGACGGCGCCCCCTTCATCGAGGCGGCGCGCGACGGTGCCGGGCGCGTGCGCCATGTGCATGACTGGTCGCGCCAGCACGAGATCGGCATGGTGTTCCAGTCCTTCAACCTGTTCAGCCATCGCAGCGTGCTGGACAACCTGCTGCTAGCGCCGCGCTATCACCACCTGGGCAGCGACGAGACCCTGCGCCGGCAGGCGCTGGCGCTGCTCGACAAGGTGGGCATGGGCGCCCATGCGTCGAAATACCCGTTCCAGCTGTCCGGCGGCCAGCAGCAGCGGGTGGCGATCGCCCGCGCGCTGATGATGAACCCCAAGGTGGTGCTGTTCGACGAGCCGACCTCGGCGCTGGACCCCGAGACCGTGGACGAGGTGCTGAGCGTCATCCGCTCGCTGGCGCTGGAGGGCATCACCATGGTCATCGTCACCCACGAGATGAACTTCGCCTTCGAGATTTCCGACCGGATCATGTTCATGCAGGGCGGCACGGTGCTGCGGCTGGACACGCCCGCGGCGCTGCGCGGCTCGGATGCGCCCGAGGTCCAGTCCTTCCTGCGGAACCTGTGAGATGAGCATCGCCGAACGCCGCGCCCGCCTGTCGCGCGACCTGGACCGGGGCCTGCACCAGCCGCCCGCCGACCGCCGCATCCTGCTGATCGACCGCTCGGCCGCGGCGCTCGCCGAACTCGACGCCTGGGCGGCGCTGGAGGACAGCGGCGCCGTGCTGCCGCCCTTGGCGGGCACGGTGCTGACGGTGAAGGCCTGTTTCGACATGGCGGGCCGGGTCACCTCCTCGGCCTCGGCCTCGACCGCGGGCGATGCGCCGGCGGCGGAGGATGCGCCGGTGCTGGCGGCGCTGCGCGCGGCCGGTGCGGTGGTGCTGGGCCAGACCAACATGACCGAATTCGCCTATGGCGCTCTGGGCGTGAACAGCCGCTTCGGTACCCCGCGCACGCCGCTCGATCCGGCGGGGGAACGGGTGGCCGGCGGCTCGACCTCCGGCGGCGCGGTGGCGGCGGCGGCCGGGCTGGCCGATCTGTCGCTCGGCTCGGATACCAGCGGCTCGGCGCGGATTCCGGCCGCCTTCTGCGGCTGTTTCGGCTTCAAGCCCGGCATGGGCCGCTATCCGCGCGAGGGCATGGCCTTCCTGTCGCGCAGCTTCGACGTGCCGGGCCTGCTGGCCGCCGACCTCGCCACCATCGCCCGCGCCGACCGGGTGCTGAGCGGCGAGTCCCTGCCCGCCACCCCCGATCCGCGCGCCCTGCGCTATGCGGTGCCGGCGCATCTGGCCGAGCTGGAGATGGAGGCGCCGGTGCGCGCCGCCTTCCAGGCCGCCCTCGCCGCGCTGGCGGCGCGGGGGGTGCGGGTCGAGAACGTGCCGCTGCCGGCGCTGGCCGAGGGATCCGCGATCACCGCCGCCGGCGGTCTCATCGGCGCCGAGGCCCATGCGATCCATGCCGGGCGCATTGCGGCGCGCCTTGACGATTACGACCCGCTGGTCGGCAGCCGTATCCTCAAGGGCGGCGAGGTGCCGGCGCATCGCTATGCGGCGGCACATTGGGCGCTGGCCGAATGCCGGCGCCGGTTCGACGCGCAACTGGCCGGGTTCGACGGCTTCCTCACGCCGACGACGCCGATCCTGGCGCCGCGGCTGGCCGAGATCGCCGACATGGAGCGCTATCTGGCCGCCAATCTGCGGGTATTCTCGCTGACCGAATATGCCAACCGCATCGAGTTGCCCTCGATCAGCCTGCCGCTGGCGCCGCTGCCCACCGGCCTCCTGCTGACCGGCGCCCGCGGCAGCGATGCGCGGGTGCTTGCACAGGCCGCGCTTCTGGCCGACATCCTCACCACATTGCCCCCCACCCCGTTCTGAAAGGGAAAGACCCATGATCGTGATCACCGCCGACGATGTGACCGGCACCGCCCGCCACGCCTCCGGCCCCGGCTGGGAATCGCGCCGGCTGATCGTGCGCGACGATGGCATGGACGTGTCCGTCCACGAGACCCGCGTCACCGAGGGCGCCGAGCTGCACCTGCATTACAAGAACCATTTCGAGACCAATTACTGCTTCGAGGGCGAGGGCGAGGTGGTCAACCTGGCCACCGGCGAGGTGTTCCAGATCCGGCCCGGTACGCTTTACGCGCTGGACCAGCACGACCCGCATATCCTGCGCGCCACCAAGGGCGACCTGCGGCTGGTCTGCACCTTCACCCCGCCGCTGAAGGGCACCGAGACCCATGGCGCCGATGGCAGCTACGCCGCCGACTGAGCCGGACGGGGGGTAGGGCCGATGACGATCCAGACCGACAAGGGCAACCTCGCGCAGACCGCGGCCGACGCGCTGCGCGAGGACATCGTCAAGGGCGTGCTGCCCCCCGGCACCGCCCTGCGCGAGCAGAGCCTGGCCGAGCGCCTGGCGGTGTCGCGCAACACCCTGCGCGAGGCGTTCCGCATCCTCGAGGCGCAGGGCCTGATAGACCACCGCGCCCATCACGGCGCCACCGTGCGGGTGCTGACCGCCGCCGACATCCGCGAGATCTATGCGATCCGCACCACGCTGGAGTTGCGCGGCGTGCATTGCGCGGCCCAGGCCGACCTGGCCCGCATCGACGACCTGGTCGATGCCGCCAACCAGCTTCAGCATGCGGCGCTGCGCGGGGAATGGGACCATGTCGGCACGCTGTCGCTGGCCGTGCATCGCCGCATCGTGCAGCTGATCGGCTCGCCGCGGCTGGACGACCTGTTCTCGACCATCGCGGCCCAGGCGCGACTGGTCTTTTCCTACGAGCATGACGCCCGCGCCTTCCAGATGCCCTGGATCATGCGCGACGTGGAGATCTGCACGCTGATCTGCGACGGCAAGCGCGCCGAGGCCGCCCGCGCCCTGCAGATCTACCTGCTGGAATCCGAGCAGCGCATCCTGGAACTCATCCGTGCCCGCAGCATCCGCCGCCCCGAGGCGATCTTCGACCCCATCGCCGCCCAAGACCTCGCATCCTGAACACCGGAGCCCGCCCATGAAGACCCTGTCGAACTCCCCCGCACCCGCCGATGCCGAGGCCCGCAAGGCGATCGCGCCGGTGGTCTGCTATCCGGTCGACACCCTGCCCCGCCCCGACCTTGCCGCCTACGAGGCGGTGCGCGGCGAGCTGACACTGATCGAGCGCGTCACCGTGCCGGCGCGCGACGCCGCCAGCTTCCGGGTGCCGCAGGGCTGTTTCTTCCGCATCTCGGTGGCCGGGCCGCAGGTGGGCGACCTCAACCTGTTCAATCCCGACAACCTCGACGAGCGGTTCTATTCCGGCAAGACCCGGGCGCTCAACGGCACCCATCTGGGCCTGGGCGACCAGATGTATTCCAGCTTTCCCTATCTGCGGCCGATGGCGACCATCACCCATGACACGCTGGACTGGTATGGCTTTGACGAATTCGGCGGCGCCGTGCATGACGTGATCGGCACCCGCTGCGATCCCTATACCCACAATCTGCTGTCGCATGGCGGGCAGTATCACCATTGCTGCCATTCCAACCTGACTCGGGCGCTGGCCGCGGCCACCGGTCTGAGCCTGCGCGAGGCCGAGCCGCATGTGCATGACGTGCTGAACGTGTTCATGTGCACCGGCTTCCTGCGCGAGACCGGGCAGTATTTCATGAAGGCCTCGCCGGTGCGGGTCGGCGACTATCTGGAATTCTTCGCCGAGATCCCCCTGCTGGGCGTGCTGTCGGCCTGCCCCGGCGGCGACTGCTCGTCCGAGCATTCCTCGGACGTGGCAATCTGCCATCCGATGCATGTCGACATCTATCGCCCCGCCCGCCTGCCCGAAGGCTGGCAGCCGCCGGCGGTGAACGGCTACGACCGCAGCCACGGCGTTTCGGCAAGATAAGGCCGCAGGCCCCCGCGGCGAACGCTCCGCCGCGGGGCCGGCCCGTCAGGCCGCGCCGGCGCGCAGCGCCTTGCGGCGGGCGACGCGGGCGCGGATGCTCTCCACATCCGTCACCGGCGTCGCGGCGAACAGCTGCTGCGTATAGGGGTGCTTGGGCCCGGCAAAGATCTCGTCGCGGGTGCCATGCTCGACCGCCTCGCCCTTGGACACCACCATCACATGGTCGGCGATATAGCGCACCACCGACAGGTCGTGGCTGACGAAGACATAGGTCAGCCCGAACTCGTCCTGCAGATCGGCCAGTAGGTTCAGCACCTGCGCCTGCACCGACAGGTCCAGCGCCGCCACCGGCTCGTCCAGCACCAGCAGCGAGGGGTTCAGCATCAGGGCCCGGGCGATGGCAATCCGCTGGCGCTGCCCGCCGGAAAACATGTGCGGATAGCGGTTGTAATGCTCGGGCTGCAAGCCGACCTTTTCCAGCATGGCCTCGGCCCGGGCGCGACGCTCGGCGGCCGGGGTCGCGGTGTTGATGATCAGCGGCTCGGTCAGCACGTCGCCGATCTTCTGGCGCGGGTTCAGGCTGCCATAGGGGTTCTGGAACACCATCTGCACCTTCGAGCGCATCTCCGGCCCCGGCTTGTGGGCGCGGATGTCGATGGGCTTGCCGTCGATCAGCAGCTCGCCGCTGGTCGGCGCGTCGATCAGGGCGATGATCCGCGCCAGCGTGGACTTGCCCGAGCCGGATTCGCCGACGATGGCCAGCGTCTGGCCCTTGTCGACGCGGAAATCGATGCCCTTCAGCGCCCGCACCGATTTGCCACGGGCGAACAGGCTGCCGGGCACGTCATAGTCGCGGATGATGGCGCGGCCCTCGGCCACGGGCGGCAGGGCGGACGGGGTGCCAGACGGGGTGGCGGCGCTCATCACAGGCCCTCCGCGAGGAAGTAATCCGCGACGGTGGGCAGGCGATCGCCGGTGGCATGTTCCGGCAATGCCGACAGCAGCGCGCGGGTATAGGGATTCTGCGGCGACTCGAACAGCGACAGCACGTCGGCCTCCTCCATCTTCTTGCCCTTGAACTGCACCATCACCCGGTCGGCGGTCTCGGCCACCACGCCCATGTCATGGGTGATGAGGATCAGCGCCATGCCGTAATCCTCCTGCAGCTTCATCAGCAGGTCGAGGATCTGCTTCTGGATGGTGACGTCCAGCGCCGTCGTCGGCTCGTCGGCGATCAGCAGGCGCGGGTTGGAGGCGATGGCCATGGCGATCATCACCCGCTGGCACTGGCCGCCGGACATCTGGTGCGGATAGGCGCGCAGCTTTTCCGCCGGATCGGGGATGCCCACCGCCTCGAACAGCTCGATGGCGCGGGCATGGGCCTTGCTGCGCGACATGCCCAGATTGATGCGCAGCACCTCCTCGATCTGGAAACCGACGGTAAAGGACGGGTTCAGCGAGGCGATCGGCTCCTGGAAGATCATGGTGATCTCGCGGCCGATCAGCTGGCGGCGCTCGGCCCGGCTCAGCTTCAGCAGGTCGTGGCCGTCATAGCGCATCAGGTCGGCGGTCACGGTGGCGGTGTCGGGCAGAAGCCCCATCACCCCCAGCATCGACACCGACTTGCCCGAACCCGATTCGCCGACGATGGCCAGAACCTCGCCCTTGTCGACGGTCACGTCGACGCCATCGACGGCGGTAAAGCTGCCGGTGGCGGTGGCAAAGCGCACGGTGAGGTTGCGGATTTCCAGCAGGGGCATGGCTCAGCTCCGCTTCAGCTTGGGGTCGAGCGCGTCGCGCAGCCCGTCGCCCATCAGGTTGATCGCCAGCACCGAGACCAGGATGGCGAGGCCGGGGAAGGTCACCACCCACCAGGCGCGCAGGATGAACTCGCGCGCCTCGGCCAGCATGGTGCCCCATTCCGGCGCCGGCGGCTGCGCGCCCATGCCGAGAAAGCCCAGCGCGGCCGCGTCCAGCACCGCCGAGGAGAAGGACAGCGTGGCCTGGACGATCAGCGGCGCCAGGCAGTTGGGCAGGATGGTCTTGAACATCAGCCGCAGGTTGCCGGCCCCGGCGACGCGGGCGGCGGTGACGTAGTCGCGGCGCATCTCGCCCATCACCGCGGCGCGGGTCAGGCGGGCGAAATGCGGCTGGTAGACGATGGCGATGGCGATCATCGCATTGGTCAGCCCCGGCCCCAGCACCGCGACCAGCACCAGCGCCAGCAGCAGCGAGGGGAAGGCGAGGATCACGTCCATCACCCGCATGATCACCGCATCGACCCAGCCGCGGAAGAACCCGGCCACCAGCCCGATGACGATGCCGCCGACCAGCGCGATCGACACCACGACGATGCCGATGAACAGCGAATAGCGGGCGCCGAAGATCAGCCGCGACAGCATGTCCCGGCCGACCGCATCGGTGCCGAGGATGAAGCCGGCGCGGCCGCCCTCCTGCCAGACCGGCGGCACCAGCAGCGCGTCGCGAAACTGCTGCGCCGCGGAATAGGGCGCCAGCAGCGGCGCGAACACCGCCACCAGCACCAGCAGGACAAAGACCACGAGGCCCAGCACGGCGCCGCGGTTCTGGCTGAAATAGAACCAGAACTCGGCCAGCATGCGGCGGCGGATGGCCGCGTCGGAAAGCTTGACGGCTGTATCGCTCATGTGGACCGGATCCTCGGATTGATGAGGCCATAGGTGAGGTCGACCAGCAGATTGACCAGCATCACCACGCCCGCGATCAGCAGCAGGCCCGATTGCACCACCGGATAGTCGCGGCGGCTGATGGAATCGATCATCCACTTGCCGATGCCCGGCCAGGAGAAGATGGTCTCGGTCAGGATGGCGCCGGCCATCATCACCCCGATCTGCAGGCCGATGGTGGTCACGACCGGGATCATGGCGTTGCGCAGCGCGTGGATGCCGATCACCCGGCGCTGCGGCATGCCCTTGGCGCGGGCGGTGCGCACGTAATCCTCGCCCATCACCTCCAGCATGGCGGAACGGGTCTGGCGCGCGATCACCGCCAGCGGGATCGTCGCCAGCACCACCGAGGGCAGGATCAGGTGGCTGAGGGCCGAGCGGAAGGCGCCGGCCTGCCCCGACATCAGGCTGTCGATCAGCATGAAGCCGGTGGCATTGGGGAAATAATACATCAGGCTGATGCGCCCCGACACCGGGGTCCAGCCGAGGATGCCCGAGAACAGGATGATCAGCAGCAGGCCCCACCAGAAGATCGGCATCGAGAAGCCGACCAGCGCCGTGGTCATCGACAGTTGGTCGAACCACGAGCCGCGCTTGATCGCCGCCAGCACGCCGACCGGCACGCCGATCAGGGTGGCGATGATGATGGCGCACAGGCCCAGCTCGACCGTGGCCGGGAACAGGGCGAGGAATTCGGTCAGCACCGGCTTTTTCGTCACCAGCGAATTGCCGAAATCGCCGTGCAGCAGCCGGCCGAGGAAATCGAGATACTGCATCACGATCGGCTTGTCATAGCCCAGCGCCGCGCTCAGCTGCGCATGGCGCTCGGGGGTGACGCCGCGCTCGCCCGCCATCAGCAGCACCGGGTCGCCGGGCAGGATGCGCACGAAGCCGAAGGCAATGATGGTGATGCCCAGCAGCGTCGGCACCAGATAGAGCAGCTTGGTCAGGATGAAACGGATCATGCGCCTCGTTCCTTGCAGGACGCGCGGGGGGACCAGCCCCCGCGCGTCCGGTGGTCATTGTCGGGCGCGACGGATCATTCGGCCAGATCGACGGACTCGAAGGTGAAATCGCCCAGCGGGCTCATCACGAATCCGGAGACCTTGTTCGACATCGGCACATATTGCGTCGAATGCGCGATGGTGAACCAGGGCGCCTGGTCCTTGAAGATCACCTGCGCCTCCTCGTAAAGGCGGGTGCGCTCCTCGACATCCGAGGTGGTCTTGGCCTTGGCCAGCAGGTCCGAGAACTCCTCGTTGCACCAGAAGGCGCGGTTGGCACCGCCGTCGCCGGCCGAGGCGCAGGACAGCAGCACCGACAGGAAGTTGTCGGGGTCGCCGTTGTCGCCGGTCCAGCCCAGGATCACCGCGCCGTCGCGGCCCGGCTCCATCGACTTGGCCAGGTATTCGCCCCATTCGTAGCTGACGATCTCGGCCTGGACGCCGATCTCGGCCAGGTCGGCCTGCATCATCTCGGCGGTGCGGCGCGCGTTGGGCATGTAGGGGCGCTGCACCGGCATCGCCCAGATCTTCATGCTCAGCCCCGAGACCCCGGCCTCCTCCAGCAGCTTCTTGGCCGCTTCGGGATCATAGGGATCGTCCTGGATGGCGGTGTTGTAAGACCACATGGTCGGCGGGATCGGATTGGTCGCCGGCTCGGCATGACCCTGGAACACGCCCTCGACGATGGCCGACTTGTTCATCGCCATGTTCAGCGCCTTGCGCACCCGCACGTCGTCGAAGGGCGCCATGGTGGTGTTATAGGCCAGATAGCCGATGTTGAGGCCGGCCATCTCGTCCAGCTTCAGGTTCGGGTCGGCCTTGATGGCATCGATGTCGGCGGGCGACGGATAGGGCATCAGGTGGCATTCGCCGGCCTTCAGCTTTTGCAGGCGCACCGAGGCGTCGGGGGTGATGGCAAAGACCAGATCGTCGATCTTCGGCACCTCGCCCCAGTAATCGGCGTTGGCCTGATAGCGGATCACCGCGTCCTTCTGATAGGCTACGAACTTGAACGGGCCAGTGCCGACCGGGACGTTGTTGAAATCCTCGCGACGGCCGGCGGCGTCCAGCGCGTCGGCATATTCCTTGGACACGATCGAGGCGAAGGGCATGGCGATATTGGCCATGAACGGCGCCTCGGGGCGGGTCAGGGTGAACTTCACCGTGTAATCGTCGATCTTCTCGATCGATTCGATCAGCGAGGGCATCTCCATCGAGGTGTAGTATTCGTAGGTGATGCCGGGGATGTATTCGTGCCAGGGGCTGTCGGCATTGCCCTGACGGTCGAAGCTGAAGATCACGTCATCGGCGTTGAACTCGCGCGAGGGGGTGTAGCCGTCGACCGAGTGCCACTTGACGCCCTTGCGCAGGTGGAAGGTGTATTCGGTGCCGTCCTCGGACACGTCCCAGCTTTCGGCAAGGCCGGGCTCGACCTCGGTGGTGCCGGCCTTGAACTGGGCGAGGCGGTTGTAGACCGGATGCGCCGAGGCATCGAAGGTGCCGCCGGCGGTATAGGGCGCCGGGTCGAAGCCCTCGGGCGAGGCTTCCGAGCAATAGACGAAGGTCTTGGCCTCGGCCGCGACGCCCATCAGGGCCAGCGCCGAGACAGCCATGAGCAGGCTGCGCGAGACGGTTTTCATGGAAGGTGGTCCTTTCTACTCTCTGTCGGACATGTTTCCTGGCCCGATCACGGGTCGCCGGGCCATGCCGTTCCAGCCATAACCCGCCGCCGCGATACATTGCCAGAAATTTGTCACGCGTTATTGACCTGCTCGCGGCCGGTTTTGCAAGCGGGCCGTTGGGTCACTTGGCCCCTTCCGCCGCCCGCAGCGCCGCCTGCAGGCCGGTAAAGGCCGCATAACGGGCGTCATGCAGCTTTTTCGCTGCGGGATCAGGGCGGTATTCGGCGCCGGCCCGCGACATCGCCGCCATGGCCGCCGGCATGTCGCCATAGCGCCCGGCCGCCACCGCACCGAGGATGGCCGAGCCGAGCAGCACCGGCTCCTCCGCGGCGCTGGACAGGACGGGCATGCCGGTGCCGTCGGCCAGCAACTGCCGGATCAGGTCGAGCTGTCCGGCCCCGCCCGAGATCACGATGCGCGCCACCCGCGCCCCCGCCTCGTCCTGGGCGGCGATGATCTGGCGCAGGCCATAGGCGATGCCGCACAGCCCGGCGACATAGAGCGCGACCAGGCTGCGCAGATCCTGCGCCATGTCGAGCCCGGCGATGATGGCGCGGGCATGGGGATCGGCGAAGGGCGCCCGGTTGCCGAGGAATTCCGGCACCACATGCAGGCCTTGGGCCAGGGTAACCGCCTGCGACAGCGACGGCACCTGCCCCGCCGCCTGCCGGGCCAACCAGACCGGCAGCGGCTGGCCCGCGGCCTTTGCCGCCTCGCGCGCCTGCGCGGCGGCGGGGTGGAAGGCCAGCAGCTGCTCGATGGCGGCACCGGCGGCGGACTGGCCGCCCTCGTTCAGCCAGCGCCCCGGAACCATGGCATCGAAATACGGCCCCCAGACGCCGGGCACGAAGACCGGCGCCCGCGTCGTCGTCATCGTGCAGGAAGAGGTGCCGAACACATAGGCCAGGTTCTCCTCCGGGGTGCCGGTGATGCCGACGGTGCCGATGCCGCCGGCATGGGCGTCGATCAGCCCGGCGCCCACCGGAATGCCGGGGCGCAGGCCGAGATCGGCGGCCGCCCGTGCGGTCAGCCCCTGCCCCAGCCGCGTGCCCGGCGCCACCACCGACCGGCCGATGCGGGCGAAATCCTGATCCGCCAGATCACCGAGGCCGATGGCGCGGAAATAATCCGCATCCCAGCGGCCTTCATGGGCCAGATAGGTCCATTTGCAGGTCACCGTGCAGCTCGACCGGGCCAGATCGCCGGTGGTCCGCCAGCCCAGATAATCCGCGAGGTCAAAAAATTGCCAGGCGGCCTCGTAGGTTGCGGGCAGATGCTCGCGCAGCCAGAGCAGCTTCGGCGTCTCCATCTCCGGCGAGATAACATTGCCGACATAGCGCAGCACCGCGTGATTGCCGGCATTGATCCGCGCCGCCTGTTCGGTCGCCCGGTGGTCCATCCAGACGATAATGTTGCGCGCCGGATCGCCCGAGGCGCTGACCGTCAGCGGCGCCCCCTCCGCCCCCAGCACCACCAACGAGCAGGTGGCGTCAAAGCCGATCCCGGCCACGCGGTCCGGGTCGATGCCGGAGACGGCCTCGCGGGTTGCCTCACAGACGGCGGCCCAGATGTCGTCGCTGGATTGCTCGGCAATATCGGCGCCCTCGCGCCACAGGCGGATGTCGCGCCGCGCCGTCGCCAGCATCCGGCCTTCGGCATCGAACAGCCCGGCCCGGGCGCTGCCGGTGCCCACGTCGATGCCGAGGAAACAGGGGCCGCTCATCTCACAGATCGACGCTGTTGGGCAGGATCACCAGGTCGCGGATGACCACGTTGCGCGGGCGGGTCAGCATGAAGATCACCGCCTCGGCGACCTCCTTCGGCTGCATCAGGCTGCCATTGGCAAGGGCTTCCTCCATCTTGGCCCTGGGCCAGTCGTCCAGCAGCGCGGTCACCACCGGCCCCGGCAGCACCGCGCCCATGCGGATGCCGTGCGGGGCCACCTGCCGGCGGGTGGCGTGCAGAAACGCCTGCACCGCGAATTTCGACGCGGTATAGACCGGCTCCCACACCACCGGCACCACCCCGGCCACCGAGGAGGTAAAGATCATGTCGCCGCTCTTGCGGGCGATCATGCCGGGCAGCACGGCGCGCACGCAGCGGAAGGCGGCGTTGATGTTGAGGTGCAGCATCCGGTCCCAGGCGTCGGGATCGCCCTCGGCCGCCGGACCGCCGATATAGGCGCCGGCATTGGCATGGAGGATGTCCACCGGCCCGGCCAGCGCCGTTATGGCCGCGTCGATGCCGTCCACCTGCGCGCCGTCCATCAGGTCGACGACCAGCGGATGCGCGCCCGGCCCCATCTCGTCGCACAGCGCCCGCAGCCGGTCCCCGGCACGGTCGATCAGCACCACCTGCGCACCCTCGGCCAGCATGTGACGCGCACATTCCAGCCCGATCCCCGAGGCCGCGCCCGTCACCGCCGCGACCTTGCCCTGCAACTGTCCCGCCATGGTCATTCCCCTTTCGCGGGCCTCAGGCCCGGCCATGCGTCGCGCGCGACTGGCGCGCCAGCGAATCGACGATCACCGCGATGGCCAGCACGGCGCCGGTGATCATGTAGCGCAGCGACGAGCTGAGATTCAGCAGCGTCAGCCCGTTCGAGATCGCCTGGATGACGATCACCCCCAGCAGCGCCGACCACGCGGAGCCGCGGCCGCCGAACAGCGAGGTGCCGCCGATCACCGCCGCCGCGATGGCGTTGAGGTTCACGTCGCCGGTCCCCGCCTGCTGGCTGGACGAGGCCAGCCGCGAGGCCGCCAGCACGCCGCCCAGCGAGGCCAGCACCGAACAGCCCATGAAGGCGGCGATGCGGATGCGGCCCACGTCGATGCCGGCGCGGCGGGCGGCCTCGCGATTGCCGCCGACGGCGAACATCGCCCGGCCCAGCTTGGTGCGGGTCAGGATGTAATCCATGCCCACCACCAGCGCCACGAACAGCCCGAACATCCACGGAATGCCGCGGCCGCGGTTGAGGTAATGCACGGCGGCCAGCAGCACCACGGTCAGCACCGCGGCCTTCAGCAGCAGCACCGACAACCCGCCGGGATTGGACAGGTTCACCGCCGCCCGCCGGCGCATCCGGCCCAGACCCAACACCAGCACCGCCGCGCCGGGCACCAGCGCCAGCAGATAGCTGAACCAGGCCGGCATCATGTAGATCTGCCCGAACCGCACCAGCGGCGAGGCATAGGGCAGGTTGATCGAGCCGGTCGCCCCCAGCAGATAGAGCTGCAGCCCCAGCATGGCCAGCAGCCCCGACAGGGTGGAAACGAAACTGGGCATGCCGAAACGATTCAGCAGCACCGCATAGACCAGCCCCATGAACGCCCCGGCCGACAGCGCCACCAGAATCGCCAGCGGCACCGGCAGGCCCAGCCGCACCCAGATCACCCCGAGGATCGCCGAGGCCAGGCCGCTCATCGAGCCGATGGAAAGGTCGATCTCGCCCAGCATCAGCACGCAGACCACGCCCAGCGAGATGCAGCCCACGGCGGCGGCGTCGAACAGCAGGTTGGCGAGGTTGTTGGGCGCCAGAAAGATCGGGTTCAGCGACCAGAACACCGTGGCGATGACCACGATGCCGATCAGCACCGGCAGGATGCCCAGATCGCCCATGCGCACCCGGTCGATGAAGCCGCGCAGCGCCCCGGTGATGCCGTCGTCGCGCCGGACCCGGCTGTCGGAGCGGTCGAGCTGCGCGTCGGTCTGCACCTTGTCGGGGTCGGCCATCTCAGCCCTCCACATCTTCGAGCTTGCGGGCGGCGCGGCGCGAGACCGCGTTCTCGGTGGCGCCGGTGATGGCGGCAACCAGTTCGGCATTCGAGGATTCGGCGGTGAACACGCCGTTGTTGCGGCCCAGCCGCAGCACCACGATGCGGTCGGCGACGGCGCGCACATCCTCCATGTTGTGCGAGATCAGGATCACCCCCAGCCCGCGGTCGCGCACCCGCTCGATCAGGTTCAGCACCTCGGCTGTCTGCGCCACGCCCAGCGCGGCGGTGGGCTCGTCCAGCATGATGATCTTCGGGTCCAGCAGCAGGGATCGCGCGATGGCCACCGTCTGGCGCTGGCCGCCCGACAGCGAGGCCACCGGCTCGCGCACGGATGGGATGCGCGCCGCCAGTTCCCGCAGCAGGGTCCAGGCGCGCACCTCCATCTGCACCTCGTCGAGGCACCAGGGCGACAACTCCTGCCCCAGAAACAGGTTGGCGACCACGTCCAGATTCTCGCACAGCGCCAGGTCCTGGAACACCGTGGCGATGCCCATGTCCAGCGCCTCGCCGGGGCTGTCGAGGGTGACGGGGCGGCCCATGTATTCGATGCTGCCGGCGCTGGGCTGGTGGACGCCGGCCAGCACCTTGACCAGCGTGGACTTGCCGGCGCCGTTGTCGCCGACCAGCGCCACCACCTCGCCCGGGAACACGTCCAGCGCGATGTCGGTCAGCGCCTGAACGGCGCCGAACTGCTTGGAGACGCCGCGCAGCTTCAGGATCGGCTGGCTGGCGCCGGTATCGTCACTCATGCGGACCTCCCCGGCATTCTGGCCCCGGCTTCCGGGACAGCTTGCGCGCCCGGGCCCCGGGCGCGCAAGCCGGTTTTCACTCGATGCCCAGCGCCTTGCAAGCCTCGGCATATTCGCCGGTGCAGACCTCGGCGGCGGTCTGGATGCCCTTGTCGAAGATCTCGGCCTTGATGTTCTCCTGCGTCACCACCGCCGGCACGAACAGCTGCGAGGGAGTATCGTAGAGGGTCACCGAGGCATCCGGGGTCTCGCCCTTCAGATAGGTGACGACGATCTCGGCGGCGGCGCGGGCCACGATCTCGGAGGGTTTCGAGATGGTGTTGTACTGGTCGCCGGCGATGATCAGCTGCAGCGCCGCGATGGTGGCGTCGTTGCCGGTCACCGGCGGCAGCGGATCGACGCCGGCCGCCTTCAGCGCCGCGATGGCGCCGCCGGCGGTGCCGTCATTGGCGGCGACGATGCCCTTGATCTCGTCGCCGAAGCGGTTGATCTGGCCGGCGGTGAATTCCTGCGCCTTCGGCGGCGCCCATTCCGGGGTGTCGTATTCCGCCAGCGTCTTGAAGCCCGAGGGCTCCAGCGCGGCATGCACGCCGTCGCGGATCAGGCCGGCCGCGGCATCGGTGGGCGAGCCGTTGATCTGCAGCACGCCGGCGCCTTCCGGCACGCCCGAGGCCTTGAGGTGATCGACCAGCGATTGCGCGATGGCCTGGCCGATGCCCTTGTTGTCGAAGGAGACATAGTAGTCGGCCGGCTTGTCGGGGATCGGCCGGTCATAGGCGATCACCTTCACGTCCTGGGAATGCGCGATCTCGACCAGCGCCGCAGCGGCGGCCGAATCGACCGGGTCCAGCACGATGATGGTGGCGCCCTGGGTGATGACCGAGTTGAACTGCTGCTGCTGCAGCGTCGCGTCAGCATTGGCGTTCTGATAGATCACCGTGCAATCCGGGCACAGCTCCTCCATCGCGGCCTTGAAGCCGGGGAAGTCATGCTCCTCGTAGCGGGTCGAGGCCTGGTCGGGCATCAGGAAGGCCACCGTCGCGGCCTCCTGCGCCAGACCCGCCCCGCCCAGCAGCATGCAGGCTACGGCCGATACCGTCGCAAGCGAGAATTTCGTCGTCATGGTCTTTCCTCCACTGTTGCCGGGGCCTTGCCGGCACGCCTTCGGGCGGTCCCTTGCGACCGCCTCCCCCCAGGATTTCCGGCGCCTCCTCCGGGATAAGCGCCATCGATGCAGCATGGATGCTCAACCGATGGTGCATGATTGTCCCGAACGGAAATACCTGTCAAGCTGATCGCGTCGGCCCTGCCGGCCCGTTGCCCGGTTTTCAACCCAGAGGAGCCCCCGGCACGCCCATGACGCGAAAGGACAGCGCCCAGGACGACCTCGACCCGACCCGGCGGCCGGTGACGATCTACGACATCGCGCAGATCGCCGGCGCCAGTGCCAGCTCGGTCAGCGCGGTGCTGAACGGCACCTGGAAGAAACGTCGGATCAGCGCCCGGCTGGCCGACCGCATCAGCCGCATCGCCGAGGACCAGGGCTATTCGATCAATCTCCAGGCCAGCCTGCTGCGCCGCGACCGCTCGCGCATCATCGGCATGATCATCCCGAAATACGACAACCGCTATTTCGGCGCCATCGCCGAGCGATTCGAGGGCATGGCGCGGGCGCACGGGCTGTTTCCGGTCATCACCTGCACCCAGCGCGAGCCGGCGCTGGAGATCGAGGCCGCCCGCGAATTGCTGGCCTATCGCGCCGAATGCCTGATCGTGACCGGCGCCACCGATCCCGAGCGCGTCGCCCGGCTGTGCGCGGCCAGCGGGGTGCGGGCGATCAATCTCGACCTGCCGGGCCGCGGCATGCCCTCGGTGGTCTCGGACAATTTCGCCGGGGCCCGCGACCTGACCCGGCTGATCCTGGCGCGGATGGCCCAGGATTTCGGCGCCCGGCCGGCGCTGCATTTCATCGGCGGCCGCGCCCATGACCACAACACCCGCGAGCGCCTGCGCGGCTTCATGGCCGCCCATGCCGAGGCCGGGCTGACGGTGCCCGACGGGCATGTGATCATGCGCGGCTATGCGGCCGAAAAGACCGAGGCCGCCATGTCCGGCATCCGCCTGCCGGATTGCGCCGGGCTGTTCGTCAATTCCACCATCGCGCTGGAAGGGCTGGTGCGCTGGCTGGTCAGCCACCGGCCGCCGCCGCAATTCCGGCTGGGCTGTTTCGACTGGGACCCGTTCGGGGCCTTCCTGCCGCAGAATGTCGGCATGGTCCGCCAGGATGTCGGCGCCATGCTGGCCAAGGTGTTCGATTTCGTCGAGGCACCGCCGCAGGGCAGCCCGCTGGTGCAGATCCCCTGCGTGCTGGAGCCCTTCCCGGCCGCGCGGGGCTAGTCCCGGTCCTTCTGCGCGCGCCGGCGGGCACGCTGCTGCACGAACCAGTCGAGGCGCTTTTTCAACTCGCGCTCGAACCCGCGCTCGACCGGGGTATAGAGGATCGGGCGGCGCATGCCCTCGGGGAAATAGTCCTGGCCGGAAAACCCGTCCTCGGCGTCGTGGTCATAGGCATAACCGGCGCCGAACCCCTGTTCCTTCATCAGCCTGGTCGGGGCGTTCAGGATATGGGCAGGCGGCATCAGGCTGCCGGTGCGCCGCGCCTCGGCCCGCGCCGCCTTGTAGGCGTTGTAGCCGGCGTTGGATTTCGGCGCCAGGGCCAGATAGACCACCGCCTGCGCCAGTGCCAGCTCGCCCTCCGGGCTGCCGAGACGCTCATAGACCTCCCACGCCTGCAGGCAATGCGTCTGCGCCGCCGGGTCGGCGAGGCCGATATCCTCGATCGCCATGCGGGTGATGCGGCGTGCCAGATAGCGGGGGTCCTCGCCCCCTTCCAGCATCCGCGCCAGCCAGTAGAGCGCGGCATCGGGATCGGAGCCGCGCACCGATTTATGCAGGGCGCTGATCAGGTTGTAATGCTCGTCCCCGGATTTGTCGTATTTCGCCGCCCGCCGCATCAGGCGCCTGGCCAGCGCCTCGGGGTCCAGCGGCCGGTCGACCTTCCAGGCCAGCACCTGCTCGACCAGGTTCAGGCAGGCGCGGCCGTCACCATCCGCCATCTCGATCAGCCGGTCGCGGGCCTCCGGCGTCAGCGGCAGCTTGCGCCCGGCGGCGGCCTCGGCGCGCTGCACCAGATGCTCCAGATCCGCGGGGTCGAGGCGCTTCAATATGATGACCTGCGCCCGCGACAGCAGCGCGGCGTTCAGCTCGAAGCTGGGATTCTCGGTGGTGGCGCCGACCAGCAGGATGGTGCCATCCTCCATATGCGGCAGGAAACTGTCCTGCTGCGCCTTGTTGAAACGGTGGATCTCGTCCACGAACAGCAGCGTGCCCTGGCCGGTCTGACGGCGGGCGCGGGCGGCCTCGAAGACCTTGCGCAGCTCGGCCACCCCGGAAAAGATGGCGCTGATCTGCACGAAATCGCGGTCGGTGGCGCCGGCCAGCAACCGGGCGATGGTGGTCTTGCCCACCCCGGGCGGCCCCCACAGGATCAGCGAGCCGAGGCTGCCGGCGGCCAGCATCGCGCCCAGCGGCCCCTCCGGGCCCAGCACCTCCTCCTGCCCGATCACCTCGGCCAGGGTCTTCGGGCGGATGCGGTCGGCCAGCGGCCGGTGGGCGCCGGCGGCGGGCGGAGGGTCGGCATCGGGCAAGGCGTCGAACAGGTCGGGCATGGCTCGGAGGATAGGCGGTTGCGGGCATGGCGGAAAGCGGCTTTCGGGCGGGCGCCGCGGCGCCCACCCGGAGGAGCTGATCAGTGCAGCTTGGATTGCAGGTTGATGGCGATGCACTGGAACACGTCGCCGTCGAAGGCCATCTTCGGCCCCATCGCCACCGTGTCGAGGCCGTAGCGGGTCGTCCAGCGCGGCCAGATCGCGGCGACGATGGCGATCAGCTGCACCGCGCCCAGATCGCGGGCGGTGTTCAGCATCTCCTGGAGCAGGGCGTTGTGGACCTTGCGCCGCTCGGCCATGGGCACGTCATGCGACACGAACAGCCGGGTGGCCTCCCAGACATGCGGATCGACCGGCGCCTCG
Source organism: Paracoccus sp. (in: a-proteobacteria) (assembly GCA_040392885.1). Lineage (GTDB taxonomy): Bacteria > Pseudomonadota > Alphaproteobacteria > Rhodobacterales > Rhodobacteraceae > Paracoccus. Next base: position 55,475 of record JBEBVF010000005.1, read on the forward strand.
CCATAGAGGAGATGCTGCGGAATGGAGCCGCCCAGCAAGCCGCGCTGCGCGTCCCGGATCATGTAGGAATAGATCCCGCAGCTGGCGGTGGTCGGCGCCAGGCGCAACCCGGCCAGAACCCGGCCGTTCTCGTGGATGGCGACATGGCGCGCCTGGGGGGTATCGTACTGGTCGAACTCCATCCCTTCGGATTCAGGCAACTCCCAGCGGTTCTGGATGATGAAACTTTGCTTGCGGGCGCGCAGCACATTGCTGAGCAGCGCACCGTGTTCGTGCATGTTGAGAAAGGACAGGGTCGTGGTTTGCATGGTCGTGCTCCTGCTTGAAGTGGGGGCAGACCCTGCGACGGTCGAGGGGTGAACCTGGGCGCACCATGGCTAGAGCAGACGGTAATCGCGGGCACGTTGCAGCGCCTCGGCCGTGGTCCTGGCGTTCAGACGCTCGCGCGCTGACGCCAGGCGGGCCTTGAAGGCGCTTTCCGTGATCCCGAGCTTGGCAGCCGCCGCCGCATGGCGGTCGCCCTCCGCGACACATCGGAGGGCCTCTTGCTGAGCCTTGGTCAGGCTCTCCGGCGGCTCCAAGGCATCGTGAAGCCGCCGGACCGTTTCCGAGAGTGTGGAAATCTCGGAATCCGTGAACTCGCGCGTGTCATGCGCGAATGCTGCAATGGTGCGCGAGACGATCTCGCCATGCGAGATCGCCACACCATATCGCAACCCATAGTGCCGCGCCTCTTCCATGATGCCGAAGGTATCGGGCACCGGAAGGGCAGACCACCTGCACGCCCCTGTCGTGGAAAAGGCCCAGGCCACGGTCGGGTCGCGCAGGGCATAGCCTTGCGCACCGTAACGCTCGATCCAGGCCCGGTTGTAGGTCTGGATCTGCATCAGTGGCGCGGCGAACCGGATGTGCACCCCGATGAAACATCCCGCCGGACAGAGCCTGCGGAATTGCGCCTGGGCAGCATTGATCAAGGCCTGCTGGGACATTCGGTTCTCTCGCTCCGCCGCCCCGGACCCGGGACGGACGGCACTACGGGCAAACTCGTTACTCGGGTTAAGGATCAGGAGATCATTGCGGTTTCCTATGTCGTCAAGTCTGACCGCACTATCGAACCAAATCCTCAACAATTGGCTAACGATTTCATGAGAACAGAGAAAGGGCCCCGGAAGCAAGCTCCCGGGGCCCGATGACCGAGCACATGCGGCGGTTGTGTCACGCCGCGATGCAGCGCGAAGCGGCCGCGGCGCCGATCAGCTTTCTTCGGCCGCCTCGGCCTCGGCGCGGGCGCGGTCGGCGGCGCCCTTGGCCTCCACGTCGCGATCCACGAATTCGATGATCGCCATCGGCGCCATGTCGCCATAGCGGAAGCCCGCCTTGACGATGCGCAGATAGCCGCCCTGACGGTCCTTGTAGCGGGGGCCGAGCACCTCGAACAGGCGGGCGGCATGCGCCTCGTCGTTCAGCTGCGAGGCCGCCAGCCGGCGGGCATGCATGTCGCCGCGCTTGGCCAGGGTGACCAGCTTTTCGACGATCGGGCGCAGTTCCTTGGCCTTGGGCAGGGTGGTCTTGATCTGCTCATGCTCGATGAGCGAGCCGGCCATGTTCGCCCACAGCGCCTTGCGGTGCTCGTGGGTGCGGTTCAGACGGCGGTAGCCGCGGGCGTGACGCATGATGATTCTCCGTTACGTCTTTTGCTTTGTCCGGCGGCCCATGCGTGGCGGGCCGCTCTCCTTGGGGCGGAATGCCCGGGGGGTGCAGGGTGCGTGCGAGCACGCACCCTACGGTCTTGCGTGGCGGGCGGAGTGCGTGCAGGCACGCACCACCACCTCAGAAATGATCGTCGAAGCGCTTGGCCAGCTCTTCGATGTTCTCCGGCGGCCAGTTCTGGACGTCCATGCCCAGATGCAGGCCCATGCCCGACAGCACTTCCTTGATCTCGTTGAGAGACTTGCGGCCGAAGTTCGGCGTGCGCAGCATCTCGGCCTCGGTCTTCTGGATCAGGTCGCCGATATAGACGATGTTGTCGTTCTTGAGGCAGTTGGCCGAACGCACCGACAGTTCCAGCTCGTCGACCTTCTTCAGCAGGCGGGCGTCGAATTCCAGCCCGTCGTCCTTCTCCTGGCCGCGATTGGCCTCCGGCTCGTCGAAATTGACGAAGATCGCCAACTGGTCCTGGAGGATGCGGGCGGCATAGGCCACCGCGTCCTCGGGGGTGACCGAGCCGTCGGTCTCGATCTTCATGGTCAGCTTGTCATAGTCCAGCACCTGGCCCTCGCGGGTCGGCGTGACCTCGTAGCTGACCCGCTTGACCGGCGAGAAGATCGCGTCGATCGGGATCAGGCCGATGGGCGCGTCGTCGGGGCGGTTCTTGTCCGCGGCGACATAGCCCTTGCCGTTCTGCACGGTCAGTTCCATCTGCACCTCGGCGCCGTCATCCAGATTGCAGATGACGTGGTCGCGGTTGAGGATGGTGATGCCGGCGGTTTCCTGGATGTCGCCGGCACAGACCACGCCCGGACCCTTGGCGGTCAGGGTCAGGCGCTTGGGCGTGTCGACATCCATCTTCAGCGTCACGCCCTTGAGGTTGAGGACGATGTCGGTGACATCCTCCAGCACCCCGGGGACGCTGCTGAACTCATGCAGGACATTGTCGATCTGCACGCTGGTGATGGCGGCGCCTTGCAGCGACGACATCAGGATGCGGCGCAGCGCGTTGCCCAGCGTCAGGCCGAAGCCGCGCTCCAGCGGTTCGGCGACGACCGAGGCCGTGCGGCTGGGATCGACGCCAGGCTTGACGACAAGCTGCGTCGGCCGGATCAGCGCGGACCAATTCTTCTGGATCATGCGTGTCCTCCATTCCAGTTCCCTGCCAGACCCAGCGGAAGGGAACACCCGAGGTAAAAGCGAAAAGCCCCGAACCGCGCGGCGCAGGCGCGGTCCGGGTTCGTGTCACGGCCAGGCGTCAGACGCGGCGACGCTTGGGCGGACGGCAGCCGTTATGGGCGATCGGCGTCACGTCGCGAATCGCGGTGATGTTGAAGCCGACGGCGGCCAGCGCACGCAGCGCCGATTCGCGCCCGGAGCCGGGACCCTGCACCTCGACCTCCAAGGTGCGCATGCCGTGTTCCTGCGCCTTGCGGCCGGCATCCTCGGCGGCCAGCTGGGCGGCATAGGGGGTCGATTTGCGCGACCCCTTGAAGCCCATGGTGCCGGCGGACGACCACGAGATGGCGTTGCCCTGCACGTCCGAGATCAGGATCTTGGTGTTGTTGAACGAGGAGTTCACATGCGCCACGCCAGCGGCGATGTTCTTGCGCTCCTTGCGCTTGATACGGGTCTTGTCGCGAGCCATTGGTCCTGCCCTCCCTTACTTCTTCTTGCCGGCGATCGGCTTGGCCGGGCCCTTGCGGGTGCGGGCGTTGGTATGGGTGCGCTGGCCGCGCACGGGCAGGTTGCGGCGGTGACGCAGGCCGCGATACGAGCCCAGGTCCATCATCCGCTTGATGTTCATCTGGGTGTCGCGGCGCAGGTCGCCCTCGACCGTCAGATTGGCGTCGATATATTCGCGGATCTGCAGAACCTCGGCATCCGAGAGTTCGTTCACGCGGCGGCTCTGGTCGATGCCGACGCTCTCGCAGATCTGCTCGGCGAAATGCGGCCCGATGCCGTGGATATAGGTCAACGCGATGGGCACGCGCTTTCCGGTGGGGATGTTGACGCCAGCGATACGAGCCACGCGCAAGTCCTTCCTTGTTGCGGTTCCGTAGCGCCGGAACCTTTTTTCACAACCGAAAGCCCGAAAGCCATGCCTTCGGGCGTCCGACGATCCGCCCGGACAAGCGGGCGATTCCCTGACGGGATGCAGCCGGTTAGGCCATATGGCCGGAAACGTCAAGTGCCAGCCCCTCCCCGCCCCGCTTGGCCGGGGCTGGCGGGCGCGGCGCCTCAGCTGTTCAGCGCGCGCTGGATCTGGCGGCCGACCTCGTCCATCGGCGCCAGCGCGTCGATCGGGCGCAGCTTGCCCTTGGCGTGGTAATAGCCGATCAGCGGCGAGGTCTTCTTGTAATATTCCAGCAGCCGGGTTTTCAGGCTGGCCTCGTTGTCGTCGGGCCGGCGGCGCAGGTCATGCGAGCCGCAGACATCGCAGACGCCCTCGACCTTGGTCGGGCGGGTCTCGTCGTGATAGACCTCGCCGCAATTGCCGCAGGTGTAGCGGCCGGTGATGCGGCGCACCAGGGCGTCGTCATCCACCCGCATCTCGATCACCGCGTCGATCTGCTGGCCGCTCTCGGCCATCAGGATCTGCAGGGCATCGGCCTGGGCCAGCGTGCGCGGGAAGCCGTCGAAGATGAACCCTTTGCCGCCACCCTGCAACCGCTCGCGGATCAGGCCGATGACGATGTCATCGGTCACCAGCTGGCCACGATCCATCACCTCGGCGACGCGCCTGCCCATTTCGGTGCCGGAGCTGCGCGCCTCGCGCAGCATGTCGCCGGTGGAGAGCTGGACCATGCCGTGCTCCTCGACGAGCTTGCGCGACTGGGTCCCCTTGCCCGCGCCCGGCGGACCCAGAAGAATGATGTTCACGGACATGGGCAGCCCCCTTGCTGCGGTTTCGGATCAGCGCCGCGCCGGGCCACGGCGCGTCTTCGACTTGCCCGGTTTGCGGCGCCCGCGCAACTGTGAATTCTCGATCAGGTCCTCGTATTGGTGCGCCAGCAAATGGCTCTGCACCTGGTTGATGGTATCCATGGTCACCGAAACCACGATCAGCAGCGAGGTGCCGCCGAAGGTCACCGGGATCGACAGCCGGCCGCGCACGAATTCCGGCAGCAGGCAGACGAAGGTCAGATAGGCCGCGCCCAGAACCAGCACTCGCCGCAGCACATAGTTGAGGTAATCCTCGGTGCGCTTGCCGGGCCGGATGCCGGGGACGAAACCGCCCTGATTCTTCAGGTTGTCGGCCACGTCATCGACCTTGAAGGCGACGTTCTCGGTGTAGAAATAGGTGAAGAACACCAGAAGCAGCGCCATCAGCAGCAGGTAGAGCGGCTGGCCCGGCCCCAGATAGGCCTGGATGGTGGACAGCACCGGCCCGGCGCTGTCGCCGCGGAAGGTCGAGACCGTCGCCGGCATCAGCAGCAGCGAGCTGGCGAAGATCGGCGGGATGACCCCGGCCGGGTTGACCTTCATCGGCAGGTGGCTGGACTGGCCGTCATAGACCTTCATGCCGACCTGGCGCCGCGGATACTGGATGCGGATCTTGCGCAGCGCCCGCTCCATGAACACCACGAAGACCAGCACCGCGACGATCATGGCGAAGGCGACCAGATAGACCACGGGCGAGACCGCGCTGACCCGGCCCTGGGTGAGGAAGGCCACCATCTGCTGCGGCAGTTCGGCGATAATGCCGATGAAGATGATCAGCGAGATGCCGTTGCCGATGCCGCGGGCGGTGATCTGCTCGCCCAGCCACATCAGGAACATGGTGCCGCCGACCAGGGTGATGACGGCGCTGGCCTGGAAGAACAGGCCGGGATTGTGGGCCATGTCGCTGGCCTCGATCCCGCGCGCCAGGCCATAGGCCTGCACCAGGGCCAGGGCCACGGTGCCATAGCGGGTATACTGGTTGATCTTCTTGCGGCCGGCCTCGCCCTGCTTCTTCAGGGCCTCCATGCTGGGCACCATCGCGGTCAGCAGCTGCACGATGATCGAGGCCGAGATATAGGGCATGATGCCCAGCGCGAACACGCCCATCCGCGACAGCGCGCCGCCGGTGAACATGGTCAGCATGCCACCCAGCCCGCCCTGTGCATCCGCCATGAAGCTGCGCAAGGCCGCCCCGTCGATGCCCGGCACCGGAATATAGGTGCCCAGTCGATAGATGATCAGCAGGCCGATGGTGAACCAGATCCGCTGCCGCAACTCTTTCGCCTTGGCAAAGGTGCCCCAGCTGAGATTGGCGGCCATCTGTTCTGCGGCTGATGCCATTTTCTGCCTCTTTCACATGGCCGCGCCGCCGAGCGGTTTCCCCGTCGGCGGCGCTTGGAAAACTCTTGTCGCTATCTAGGCCGCGTCGCGGCGGCCTTCAACAGCTTATTCGGGGGCGGCTTCGGTTTTCGGCGCGGTCAGCACCAGGGTGCCGCCGGCCTTGGCCACGGCGTCCTGGGCGGCGGCCGAGGCGCCGGTCACGGTCAGCTTGACCGCGGCGGTCAGCTCGCCCTTGGCCAGCAGGCGCACGCCGTCCAGCTTGCGGCGCACCAGGCCGGCGGCGACCAGGCTGTCCTCGTCCAGTTCGGCCTTGGCGTCCAGCTTGCCGGCGTCGATGAAGCCCTGCAGCTGGCCGAGATTGATGACCGCGAAGCTCTTGGCGTTCGGCTTGGTGAAGCCGCGCTTGGGCAGGCGGCGATAGAGCGGCATCTGGCCGCCTTCATAGCCGTTCAGCGCCACACCGGACCGCGAGGTCTGGCCCTTGATGCCGCGGCCGGCGGTCTTGCCTTTGCCCGAACCGGGGCCGCGCGCCACGCGCTTCTTCTTGCGGGAGGCGCCTTCGTTGTCGCGGATTTCATGCAGTTTCATGTCGCTTCTCCTTCACCGGACGCGCCCCATGAAGCGAAAGGGGACGGACACGGCATGCAAATGATGAGTCGGCCCGTAAGAGCCGACCCGCGCTGCCTATAGGCCCGGCGCACGCGGGTCAAGGGCCGGCGGCGTGGCCGATTTTCGGCCGGCACCGAGCCTGCGACCAACCGCCGCGAGGTCGCAGGCCCGCCCCTAGCCGGAATGCAGAGGGGCACAGCGGTCGGCAGGCAGGAATGTAAAGGGACGGCTCCCGGAGGGCGACGTCCCCTGCCCCGCAACGAAAAACGCCCCGGAAAACCGGGGCGCTTTCGCGGTCTCGGAGGCGTGGCTCAGCCGCGCTCCTCGACGATTTCCACCAGATGCGCGATCTTGGCGACCATGCCGCGCACGGCAGGGGTGTCCTCCAGCTCGCGGGTGCGGTGCATCTTGTTCAGCCCCAGGCCCTTCAGCGTCGCGCGCTGGGCGGCCGGGCGGCGGATCGGCGAGCCGATCTGCTTGACGACGATGGTTTTGGCCATTCTTGCCTCTCCTTACGCTTCGACGGCGGCTTCAGCCGGCTTGTCTTGGCTGGGCAGGATGTCGGCGACCTTCTTGCCGCGACGCTGCGCGACCGAACGCGGGCTGGCGCCCGACTTCAGCCCGTCCAGCGTGGCGCGGATCATGTTGTAGGGGTTCTGCGACCCCAGCGACTTGGCCACCACGTCCTGCACGCCCAGCATCTCGAACACGGCGCGCATCGGGCCGCCGGCGATGATGCCGGTCCCCGGAACCGCGGTCCGCATCACCACCTTGCCGGCGCCGTGACGCCCCTCGATGTCGTGATGCAGCGTGCGGCCGTCGCGCAGCGGCACCCGGATCATGCTGCGCTTGGCATGTTCGGTGGCCTTGCGGATCGCCTCCGGCACTTCCTTGGCCTTGCCCTTGCCGAAGCCGACGCGGCCCCGCTGGTCACCGACCACCACGAGCGCGGCAAAGCCGAAGCGCTTGCCGCCCTTGACGGTCTTCGACACCCGGTTGATCGCGACCAGGCGGTCGGCGAATTCCGGGGTCTCCTCGCGGCGCTCTTCGCGGCGGCCACGACGGTTATCACGTTCTGCCATGAGGCATTCCTTACAGCTTGGCGCGATCCGCGCCGTTGAAGCCGATCCTGGTGGGTGCGGGCCAAAGGCCCGGCCCCCGGATCATCGGGGGGGCGTCGCCGCCCCCCGCATTCATCAGAACTTCAGGCCGCCTTCGCGGGCGGCATCGGCCAGCGCCTTGACCTTCCCGTGGAACAGGAAGCCGCCGCGGTCGAAGACCACTTCCTCGACGCCGGCCGCCTTGGCGCGCTCGGCGATCGCCGCGCCGACCTTGGCCGCCGCTTCGAGGTTGTTCTTGCCGACCACGCCGAGATCCTTCTCCAGCGTGGAGGCGGCGGCCAGGGTGCGGCCCTGGGCGTCGTCGATCAGCTGCACGCTGATGTTCTTCGACGAGCGGTGGACGGACAGGCGCGGGCGCCCGTCCGACATGGCCCGCAATTTGTTCCGAACGCGCAGGCGGCGCTTCTCGAACAGCTCTCTCTTGTTCAGTGCCATTTCTCGCGCCCCTTACTTCTTCTTGCCTTCCTTGCGGAAGACCTGCTCGCCCTTGTAGCGGATGCCCTTGCCCTTGTAGGGCTCGGGGCGGCGCCACGCCCGGATGTCGGCCGCAACTTGGCCGACGACCTGCTGGTCGATGCCTTCCACGACGATCTCGGTCTGCTTGGGCGCCGCGATCGTCACGCCGTCCGGCGTCTCGAAATTGACCTCGTGCGAATAGCCGACCTGCAGCTTCAGGGTCTTGCCCTGCATCTGCGTCCGGTAGCCGACGCCTTGGATCTCCAGCTCCTTCTTGAAGCCTTCGGTCACGCCGGTGACGAGGTTGGCGACCATCGAGCGCGCCATGCCCCATTGCTGGCGGGCCCGCTTCGACATGCCGCGCGGGGTGACGGTGACCTGGCCATCGGCGATGGTGAGGGTCACGTCGTCGGTCGCGGTGAAGCTGCGGGTGCCTTTCGGCCCCTTCACCTCGATGCGCTGACCGTCCAGCTTGGCTTCCACGCCCTTCGGAAGGGCGACCGGTTTTTTCCCGATACGAGACATTCCTGCCCCTCCCTTAGAACACGGTGCAGAGGACTTCGCCGCCGACATTGGCGTTGCGAGCCGCTGCATCGGACATGACCCCTTTCGGGGTCGACACGATGGAGACGCCGAGGCCGTTGCGGACCTGCGGCAGCGCATTGGCGCCGGCATAGACCCGGCGGCCCGGCTTGGATACCCGCGCCAGCTCCCGGATGACCGGGGTGCCGTCGAAGTATTTCAGGCCGATTTCCAGCTCCTCGTGCCCGTTGGCCGAGGTGACGCGCTCGTAGCCGCGGATATAGCCTTCCGCCGCGAGCACATCCAGCACCCAGGCCCGCAGCTTGCTGGCGGGGGTGCGCACGGTCGATTTGCCACGCATCTGCGCGTTGCGGATGCGGGTCAGCATATCGCCGAGAGGATCGTTCATCATTCCTGCGTCCTCCTTACCAGCTCGACTTGACCATGCCGGGGATCTGGCCTTGCGAGCCCAGCTCGCGCAGCATGATCCGCGACAGTTTCAGCTTGCGGTAATAGGCGCGCGGGCGCCCCGTCAGCTGGCAGCGGTTGTTGAGGCGGGTCGGCGACGAGTTGCGCGGCAGCTCGGCCAGCTTCAGGGTCGCCTTGAAGCGCTCTTCCATCGGCTTGGACTGATCGGCGACGACCTCGTTCAGCGCGGCGCGCTTGGCAGCGTATTTCGCGACCAGACGCTCGCGCTTCTTCTGCCGTTCGATCATGGATTTCTTGGCCATGTGTTCGTTTCCCTCGCGCTCAGCTGTTGAAGGGCATGTTGAATTGCTTCAACAGCGCCTTGGCTTCCGCGTCGGTCGTGGCGGTGGTGCAGATGATGATGTCCATCCCGAGGACTTCGTCGACCTTGTCGAAGTTGATCTCGGGGAACACGATGTGCTCTTTCAGGCCCATGGCATAGTTGCCGCGGCCGTCGAAAGCCGAGCCCTTGACGCCGCGGAAGTCGCGGACGCGGGGCAGCGCCACCGTGATCAGGCGGTCGAGGAACTCGTACATCCGGTCGCCGCGCAGCGTGACCTTGCAGCCCAGCGGCATCTCCTCACGAACCCGGAAGCCGGCGATCGACTTCTTGGCCTTGGTGATGACGGCTTTCTGGCCGGCGATCTGCGACAGCTCGTCGGCGGCCTGCTTCACCTTCTTGGTGTCCTTGACCGCTTCGCCCACCCCCATGTTCAGCACGATCTTGTCGAGCCGGGGGATCTGCATGTCGTTCTTGTAGCCGAACTCTTCCTTCAGGGCCGCGCGAATCTGGTCGCGATAGGCCGCCTTCAGGCGCGGCGTGTAGGTGGCTTGATCCAGCATCAGATCAGATCCCCCGTGGTCTTGGCGAAGCGCACCTTCTTGCCGTCTTCCATGCGGAAGCCGACGCGGGTGGCCTTGCCGTTCTTGTCCATCAGCGCCAGGTTCGACAGGTCGATCGGCATCGCCTTCGGGATGCGGCCGCCCTGCGAGTTCGCCGACTGGCGGGTGTGACGCAGCACGATGTTGATGCCATCGACCACGGCCTTGTTGTCCTTGGGCATGACCTGGGTGATCTCACCCTGCTTGCCCTTGTCCTTGCCGGCCAGCACGACGACCTTGTCGCCCTTGCGAAGCTTCGCAGCCATCACAGCACCTCCGGCGCCAGCGAGATGATCTTCATGAAGTTCTTGGCCCGCAGCTCGCGCACGACCGGCCCGAAGATACGGGTGCCGACCGGTTCGCCCTGGTTGTTCAGGATGACGGCGGCATTGCGGTCGAAGCGGATCGAGGTGCCGTCCTCGCGCTTCACTTCCTTGGCGGTGCGGACGACGACGGCCTTGCGGACGTCGCCCTTTTTCACGCGGCCACGCGGAATCGCCTCCTTGACGGAGACGACGATGATGTCCCCCACCGACGCATAGCGACGGTGAGAGCCACCCAGAACCTTGATGCACTGCACCCGGCGCGCGCCGGAGTTGTCAGCGACATCCAGATTGGTCTGCATCTGGATCATGGGTTACTCCCGACCTTTGGGGACGCAGGTGCAGTCCGGCGCCCCAGGGTTTCGATGGTGACAGGGGCACGCCCCCGCCGGATCAGGTCACGCCTCGGCGTTCTGATCGGTGAGGACGGTCCAACGCTTGGTCTTGGACATCGGCGCGCATTCGATGATGCGGACGAGATCGCCGACCTTGAACCGGTTTTCCGCGTCATGGGCGCGGTATTTCTTGGACGAGCGCACCGTCTTGTGCAGCAGCGGGTGCTTGAAGCGGCGCTCGACCAGGACCGTGATGGTCTGGTCGTTCTTGTCCGAGGTGACTTTCCCCTGAAGAATACGCTTGGGCATGGCGGCCTCCTCTTATTCCGACGCCGCCGCTTGCGCGGCTTTCTGGTTCAGGACGGTCTTGACGCGCGCTACGTCGCGGCGCACGGCGCGCATGCGCGCGGTGTTCTCGAGCTGGCCGGTGGCCTGCTGGAAGCGGAGGTTGAAGGCCTCCTTCTTCAGCGCGACCAGCTGCTCGCGCAGCTGTTCGGGCGTCTTGGATTGCAGTTCCTGCGCTTTCATGGCGCCGTTCCTTTCAACATCACCGGAGGGCCCCGGCATGGTCCGGGCCACCCTGATTCCGGTGGAGTGACGATGAAGGCCTGCCCATACAGGCGAAGCCGGTCCTTGGCAAGCCCCCTGCCCCGGTTTCCCGGACAAAAGGCAAACCCCGCCACTCTCGCGGCGGGGTCGTCGGGCGGTCCGGTCGGCGGGGCGGGAATGATATCCCGCGGTTTCCGTCCGGTTCCGCCCGCGTCTCAGGGCGATGCGGGACGCGCCGGGGCGCGGCCCGCGCTGCCCTCACCAGTCCTGGCGCGCGACGATGCGGGTCGTCACCGGCAGCTTCATGGCGCCGAGGCGCAGGGCCTCGCGGGCGATGTCGTCGGCAACGCCGTCGATCTCGAACATGATCCGGCCGGGATGCACCCGGGCCGCCCAGTAATCGACCGAGCCCTTGCCCTTGCCCATCCGCACCTCGATCGGCTTCGACGAGACCGGCAGGTCCGGGAAGATCCGGATCCAGACGCGGCCCTGGCGCTTCATGTGGCGGGTGATCGCGCGGCGGGCCGCCTCGATCTGGCGGGCGGTGACCCGCTCCGGCTCGGTGGCTTTCAGCGCGAAGGAACCGAAGTTGATGTCGAAGCCGCCCTTGGCTTCGCCGTGGATCCGGCCCTTGTGCTGTTTGCGGAACTTGGTCCGTTTCGGTTGCAGCATGGTTCGTTACTCCTCAGCGGGCGTCGCGGTCGCGGCGCGGACCGCGCGGCGCCGGACCGTCCTGCGCCTCGGCGGCGCGACGGTCGCGGGCCTGCGGATCATGCTCCATGATCTCGCCCTTGAAGATCCAGACCTTCACCCCGATGATCCCGTAGGGGGTCGAGGCTTCGGCCAGAGCATAGTCGATATCGGCGCGCAGCGTGTGCAGCGGCACCCGGCCCTCGCGGTACCATTCGGTACGCGCGATCTCGGCACCGCCGAGGCGGCCCGACACGTTCACCCGGATGCCCAGGGCGCCCATGCGCATGGCGTTCTGCACCGAGCGCTTCATGGCGCGGCGGAACGACACCCGACGCTCCAGCTGCTGGGCGATCGACTCGGCCACCAGCTGCGCATCGACCTCGGGCTTGCGGACCTCGACGATGTTGAGGTGCAGCTCGCTGTCGGTCAGCTTGGCCAGCTTCTTGCGCAGCTCGTCGATATCGGCGCCCTTGCGGCCGATGATGATGCCTGGGCGCGCGGCATGGATGGTGACGCGGCACTTGCGGTGCGGACGCTCGATGATGACGCGGCTGATGCCGGCCTGCTTGGCCTCCTTGCGCACGAAGTCCCGGATCTTCAGGTCCTCGAGCAGCAGATTGCCATAGTCCTTGTCATCGGCATACCAGCGGCTGTCCCAGGTGCGGTTGACCTGCAGGCGCATCCCGATGGGGTTGACCTTCTGTCCCATTACGCACGCTCCTCGGCAGCTTGGGTTTCGGTGGCGGCGGCCTTGCGCTTGGCCTGCTTGGCGGCCTTGACGGCGGCTTGCGCCTCGGCATCGACCTCGCGCAGCTTGATCGTGATCTCCGAGAACGGCTTCATGATCTTGCCGAAACGGCCACGCGCCCGCGGACGGCCGCGCTTCATCACCAGGTTCTTGCCGACCCAGGCCTCGGCGACGACCAGCTGGTCCACGTCGAGATTGTGGTTGTTCTCGGCATTGGCGATCGCCGATTCCAGGCACTTCTTCACGTCGCCGGCGATGCGGCGCTTGGAGAAGGTCAGGTCGGCCAGAGCCTTGTCGGCTTTCTTGCCGCGGATGAGCGCCGCGACCAGGTTCAGCTTCTGCGGCGAGGTGCGCAGCATCTTGGACTTGGCCATCGCTTCGTTTTCCGCCACGCGGCGCGGATTCTTTTCCTTACCCATGACGCTTACTTCCTCTTGGCTTTCTTGTCGGCGGCGTGCCCGTAATAGGTCCGCGTCGGCGAGTATTCACCGAACTTCTGGCCGATCATCTCCT
>JBEBVF010000006.1:0-65674 GCA_040392885.1 Paracoccus sp. (in: a-proteobacteria)
GTCGAGGATTGGGGCCCTGCCTATTCGGAGCCGATCCGTCTGGGCGCCGGAGAGCGATTTCACCTTGCCGGCCGTCAGGACATCTGGGACGGCCATATCCGGCTCTGGGCCGTATCCGCCGCCGGTCTGGGGGGAAATACCGGACAGCCTTGTCGAGTGGCGGGAGGCCGGGAACCTTTGCGAAGGCGGACTATGCGGCCGTCGAACCGGCCTGCCGCAGCGGGGAAGCCCTCGTTGGTGAGCAGGAAACCCATGGTTGGGGATATTGCCGGGCGGCAGAGGGCCGCTCCGGCTGGGTTTCGCGCCGGAACCTGATCCCGGCGGGCGGTTGAGCGGTCAAGGATCGGCAGGCGGGTCGATCTCTCGACGCCGGGGCGAACGGCATGGGCATCGCGCACCGGCGAAAGGGGCGCTGGCCTGACCGGCCCCGCGGCAACAGCGTGGAGCACGGGTCTGATCCGCAGCAAGAAAAATCGCCCGCGCGTAGGCATGCGCGGGGCGAAGGGTCTGGTCATGGCCCCGCCACCCGCAGGGTGAGGGGGCCGGCACCGCTCAGGCCAGGTCGAAACGGTCGGCGTTCATCACCTTGGCCCAGGCGCGGGCAAAGTCACGCACGAACCGCTCGCGGTTGTCGTCCTGGGCATAGACCTCGGCATAGGCGCGCAGGATCGAGTTCGAGCCCAGCACCAGATCCACCCGCGTCGCCGTCCATTTCACCGCCCCGGTCCTGCGGTCGCGGATCTCGTAGAGATTGTCGCCCACCGGATGCCAGCCATAGGCCATGTCGGTCAGGTTGACGAAGAAATCCGTGGTCAGCGCGCCCTCGCGGTCGGTGAACACGCCATGCCGGGTGCCGCCGTGATTGGTGCCCAGCACCCGCATGCCGCCGATCAGCGCCACCATTTCCGGCGCGGTCAGCCCCAGCAACTGGGTGCGATCCAGCAGCATCTCTTCGGGCGAGACGACATAGGATTCCTTCTGCCAGTTGCGATAGCCGTCGGCCAGCGGCTCCAGCACCGCAAAGCTGTCGGCATCGGTCTGCTCGGCCGTGGCATCGCCCCGGCCCGGCGCAAAGGACACCGCGATCTCGACGCCCGCCGCCCGTGCCGCCTGCTCGATGCCGAGATTGCCGGCCAGCACGATCACATCGGCCAGCGAGGCGCCGGTCTGCGCGGCGATCGGCTCCAGCACCGACAGCACGCGGGCCAGCCGCTCGGGCTCGTTGCCCACCCAGTTCCTCTGCGGTGCCAGGCGGATGCGCGCGCCATTGGCACCGCCGCGATGGTCCGAGCCGCGATAGGTCCGGGCGCTGTCCCAGGCCGTCGCCACCATGTCGGCGATCGGCAGCCCGCTGGCCGCGATGCGGGCCTTGAGCGCCGCCACATCGTAGTCGCGGTTGCCGGCGGGGATCGGGTCCTGCCAGATCAGCTCCCCGGCCGGCACATCCGGGCCGAGATAGCGCGATCTCGGCCCCATGTCGCGATGGGTCAGCTTGAACCAGCCGCGGGCGAAGGCATCGCTGAACGCCTCGAAATCATTCATGAAGCGCAGGCTGATCTCGCGATAGACCGGGTCCACCTTCAGCGCCATGTCGGCATCAGTCATCATCGGCATCACCCGGATCGAGGGGTCCTCGACATCGACCGGCTTGTCCTCCTCGGCGATGGTGATCGGCGCCCATTGCGTGGCGCCGGCCGGGCTGCGGGTCAGCGTCCATTCATGCCTGAACAGCATGTGGAAAAAGCCGTTGTCCCATTGTGTCGGATTGGTGGTCCAGGCGCCTTCCAGCCCCGACACCATGGTGTCGCGGCCGATGCCCCGGCCGCTGGTGTTCATCCAGCCGAGGCCCTGGAATTCCGGCCCGGCGCTTTCGGGATCGGGGCTGAGGTCGGCGGCGCGGCCGTTGCCGTGGCATTTGCCGATGGTGTGGCCGCCGGCGGTCAGGGCCACGGTCTCCTCGTCATTCATGCCCATGCGGGCAAAGGTCTCGCGCATCTGATGGGCGGTGGCCTGCGGGTCCGAGCGCCCGTTCACCCCTTCCGGGTTCACATAGATCAGGCCCATCTGCACGGCGGCCAGCGGATTGGCCAGCGTGCCGGCCTGGGTGACGTCGCCGTAACGGCCGTCGCTGGGCGCCAGCCATTCCTTTTCCTCGCCCCAATAGGTGTCCTTCTCGGGGTGCCAGATGTCCTCGCGGCCAAAGGCGAAGCCATGGGTCTTCAGCCCCGCCACCTCATAGGCGACGGTGCCGGCCAGCATGATCAGGTCGGCCCAGCTGATCCGGTTGCCGTATTTCTTCTTGATCGGCCACAGCAGGCGGCGGCCCTTGTCGGTGTTGACGTTGTCGGGCCAGGAGTTCAGCGGCGCGAAACGCTGGTTGCCGGTATTGCCGCCGCCGCGGCCGTCAGTGACGCGATAGGAGCCCGCCATGTGCCAGGCCACCCGCGCGAACATGCCGACATAGCTGCCGTAATCGGCCGGCCACCAATCCTGGCTGTCGGTCATCAGCGCCCGCAGATCGGCCTTCAGCGCCGCAACATCCAGCTTTTTCAGCTCCTCGCGATAGTCGAAATCGGGGCCCAGCGGATTGGTCTTGGTATCGTGCTGGTGCAGGATGTCGAGGTTCAGCGCATTCGGCCACCAGTCCATGTTGGACCGGCCCATTGCGGTCATGCCGCCATGCGCCACCGGGCATGCGCCGGCGCGGGGCAGGGTGTTTCCATCCATGTCTCTCTCCTGTCTCGGGACTGCGTTGCGGGAGTGGCGCTCGGCCGCTCCCCTTGTCGACAGGGGTAGCAGGGGGGATACATAAGGGGAATTTTCATTTTCAAATGGTTGCGATATGCATGACTTATGAAACGGCTGTCCATGAAGCATCTGCGCTATTTCGAGGCCCTGGCCCGGCACCAGCATTTCGGCCGTGCGGCCGGGATTTGCGCGATCTCGCAGCCGGCGCTGTCGCTCCAGATCAAGGACCTGGAGGAGATCCTCGGCGCGCCGCTGGTCGAGCGGGCGGCGCGGCGCATCCGCCTGACCGCGCTGGGCGAGGAATTCGCCGCCCGCTCTCGCGAGATCCTGCGCGCGGTGGACGAGCTGGGCGATCTGGCGCGGGCCACGCACGGGCCGCTGACCGGGCGCTTCCGCATCGGGGTGATCCCGACGGTGGCGCCCTATCTGCTGCCGCGGATCATCGGCGACCTCGGGCGGCGCTTTCCGGGGCTGGACCTGCGCCCGCGCGAATCGGTGACGCAGAAGCTGATCCACGACCTGCTGGAGGGGGGGCTGGACGCTGCCATCGTGGCGCTGCCGGTTTCCGAGCCGGCCCTGCGCGAGGAGGCGCTGTTCACCGAGGAATTCCTGCTGGTCCGCCCGCAGGAGGATGCGGCAAGGCCGGTGCCCGGCCCGGAAAACCTGCGCGCGATGCGGCTTTTGCTGCTGGAGGAGGGGCATTGCTTTCGCGATCAGGCGCTGTCCTTCTGCCGGCTGTCGCCCTCGCTGCCGCGCGACCTGATGGAGGGCAGCTCCTTGGCGACGCTGGTGCAGATGGTCGGCGCCGGCATCGGCGTCACGCTGATTCCGCAGATGGCGGTGCCGCTGGAGACCCGCTCGGCCCGGGTCGCGGTCGCGCGCCTGCCGGAGCCGCGCCCCACCCGCACCATCGGCCTGGTCTGGCGCAAGACCAACCCGCTCTCGGCCAAGCTGGTGCAGGTCGCCGCGGTGCTGCGGGACACGATCGAGGCGCAAGTGCGCGGCGCCGATGCGGCTGTGGAGTGAGGCGACGCGGGGCGGTTCTCTGCTAGGCTGGTGCGGGCCGCCGTAGGGCTGCGGGAAATGATCGAGGCGCAGGTGCGCGGTGCCGATGCGGCCGGGGTGAGGCGGCGGGGATGGCTCTCTGTCAAGCTGGTGCAGGCCGCTTGCCGTGCGTGGGAGGCCATCAAGGCCCGCACCGGCGGCGCCTGCCGATGCACGCCGTGCCGAGGGAGGCCGGCAAGCTTGGGTGTGCGGCACCAGCGCCGACGGGGCACAAATGCGGCACCCCGTCATCGGGCGTGTGCATGTACCGTTATCCTGTGCAGGATCTGGGGCAGCAGGCTGGCGCGGCTGGCCCTCTGTTGGCGGGCGGTGCCCGGCTTGCCTCATGCTGTTTGCACTTCCGGCGATGCGGCGTCATTACCGGGGCGGGATCATCGAGGAATGCGCGGATGACGATCTATGTGGATGCCGATGCCTGTCCGGTGAAGGCCGAGGTCGAGCGGGTGGGCACGCGGCACCGGCTGCGCATGGTGATCGTCTCGAATGGCGGCATCCGGCCCTCGGCCAATCCGCTGGTCGAGACGGTGATCGTGCCGGAGGGCCCGGACGAGGCCGACAAGTGGATCGCCGAACGCGCCGGGCCCGGCGATGTCGTCGTCACCGCCGACATTCCGCTGGCCGCGCGCTGCGTGGCGGCGGGGGCGCAGGTGCTCAAGCCCGATGGTGAGGTGCTGCATGCCGACAATATCGGCACCATCCTCGCCATGCGCGACCTGATGGCCGACCTGCGCGCCGCCGACCCTTTCCTGCAGGGCCGCGGCCGGGGTTTCGGCAAGGCGGACCGCTCGCATTTCCTCGATGCGCTGGAAAAGGCGGTGCGCCGCGCAGCGCGGTGACGGGGAGGGCCGGGCGGTTGGGCCGGGAAAACAGCCACGCGGTCTCGGGCAAAGGGGCCATGCGTTGAGGCGGGGTGCTTACCGGGTGAGGTAGGGAGTAGGCAGTCGCGTAGCAGGGCGGAGCGGCCCACGGTGAGGCTGGACCAAGCGGCCGCGCGCTAAGGCGAGGCGACCGGCCACGCAGCAAGGGGGCGCTCGCCGGGTGAGGCAGGGAGTAAACAGCTGTGAGCCGGGTGGAGCGGCCCCACGGTAGCGCGGGACTAAGCGGCCGCGCAACAAGGCAAGGCGACCGCCACGCGGCGAGGCGGGGACCAAGCGGCCGCGCACCAAGGCAAGGCGATCGGCTCCACGGGGAGGCGTGGGGAGCGGATCGCCCGGAAGGGCGGTCCAGCGCGCGTCGCGGACATGCAAGGTGATGCGGCCGGGGGAGCATCCGGCGGGATAGTCCCCCCGGCCGCCGGTTCAGGCCGCGCCGTGGACCGGATGCCCGCCCACCCAAGTGCTGGCGACCCGGGTTTCGGCCAGGGCCAGCGGGTCGCGGGCGAACAGGTCATCCTCCAGGATGACGAAATCCGCCAGCTTGCCGGGCGAGAGGTCGCCCTTCAGATGCTCTTCCTTGCCGGCATAGGCGCCCAGCACCGTATAGGCCCGCACGGCGTCGAAGACATCCACCGCCTCCGAGAGGTCCAGATCCTGGCCGGTGGCGGTGACCCGGTTGACCATGGAATGCATGCCGCGCATCGGGTTGGGGTGGCAGACCGGCGAATCCGAATGGCCGGGCGCGATCACTCCGGCCGCGTTCATGCTGCGATGCGGCCACATGTGGCGCATGGCCTCGGCGCCACGGTTGCGGATATAGGCGTCGCCAAGATCATAGGCAAAGCCGGTGGCCGAGGAGCAGATCACCTTCAGCCGCTGCAGCCGCTGCAGGATGGCCGGGGTGACGTTGCAGCAATGCTCGACCCGCATGCGGTGGTCGTGGACCGGATGATGGCTCAGCGCATGCTCGAACGCGTCCAGCACGAAGTCGATGCCCCGGTCGCCCACCCCGTCGGCGCCGACCATCAGCCCGGCCTTGTGGGCACGCAGCACCCGGGCCTTGAAGTCCTCGGCCTCGTAGACCAGCATGCCGCGATTGTCCTCGGGCTCGCCCAGCACCTTCTCGCCGATATAGGGGGTGTAATAGGCGGCGGTGCGGCCGCTGGTCGAGCAGTCGGGGCACCACTCCACCCCGGTCAGCCGCAGCCATTCGTCGCCGAAACCGGTGCGCCAGCCGGCGCGGATGATGGCGTCGATCAGCTCGTCCTCGCGGCCGCTGGCCAGCAGCCCGACCCGCAGCGCCAGCACGCCCTTTTCGCGCATCTGCTGATAGGCGACGATGCCGCCGGTCGAGCACAGCGAATTGTGCACCGAGGTGATGCCGTAGCTGGCGAAATCGGCAAAGACCCGTTGCAGCCCGGCCTGGAAGTTCTCGGTGGTGAAGCGGTCCTGCAGGTGGTTGACGATGGCATGGGCGGCGGATTCGCGCAGCAGGCCGGTGGGCTGGCCGGTGCGCGGATCGCGGTCGATGCGGCCGAAGGGCGGGTCGGCCACATCGCCGCCAAAGCCGACCGCGGCCAGCGCCGCGGTATTGGCCACGCCCAGATGCGCGTCGCGGCGATAGAGGAACACCGGCCGGCCGCCCGCCGCCCGGTCCAGCTGCGCCAGCGTCGGATAGCCGCCCAGCCGCAGGTCGTCATAGCCGAAGCCGACATACCAGCGATCGGCCGGCGCATCGGCCAGCGTGCGGGCGATCTCGTCCAGCAGGGCGTCGATGCTGTCCGGCCCCTTGGCCAGTTCGACCCAGGAGCCCAGCCGCGCGCCATGCATGTCGGGATGGCAATGGCTGTCGATGAAGCCGGGCAGCACCAGCCGGCCCCCGCAATCCACCACCCGCGCCGCCGGCGCCAGCGCCCGGATCTCGGCGGTGGTGCCCAGCGCCACCACCCGGCCCTGGGCGATGGCCATCGCCTCGAAGAACTCGCCGCGCCGGCGCATGGTGGCGATCCGGCCGTTGAGCACGACCGTCTCGATGGGGAGCAGTTCCATTTCGTTACCTCATTGCTGCTGGGATTGGTGGCAGGGATCGGGGTCAGGGGGCGAGGGTGGCGGTCTTCTGCATCTCGCGCTCGATCCAGTCGGAGAAGGCGCGCAGCGAGGCGCTCTGCCGTCCCGGCCGGGTGACGATGTAATAGGCGAGGCTCTGGCGGACGAGGGTTTCGCGGAAGGGCCGCACCAGCCGCCCCGCCGCCAGGTCGGGGGCCGCGGTGACGTTGTCGCCCATGGCGATGCCCAGCCCGGCCCGCGCCGCCGCCAGACAAAGCGTGAAGTCCTGAAAGCGGTAGAGGCGGCGGGCGGCCGAATCATCCAGCCCGTGCGCGAGGAAATAGTCGCGCCACTGGGTGCCCTCGGGATTGTCGATCAGCGGATAGCGGAACAGGTCCTGCACATTGTCCAGCCCCGGCTGGGTATTGGCGATGCGCGGGCTGCAGACCGGAAACAGCGTCAGCCGGGTCAGCAGCCGGATGTTGTTGCCCGCCCATTCCGGCCGGCCATAGAGCAGATGCAGGTCGGCCGGCAGCGATTCGACCTCGGCCGCCCCGGCGGAATGGGCAGCCATCACCACGATCTCGATCTTGGGATAGAGGGCGTGGAACTGCTCCAGCTTGGGAATCAGCCAGTTGCTGGCCAGCGCCGGCATGCAGGAAATGGTGATGGTGCCCTCATGCGCGCCCATGTCGAGGCTCTGCATCGCGGCATTGATCTGGCCGAAGGCGCGGGTCAGCCGCTCCATCAGCCGCTTGCCCTCGTCGGTCAGCTCGACCCCGCGGCCGGCGCGGGTGACCAGCGTGGTGTTCAGATGCCCCTCCAGGTGCTTGATCTGCTTGCTGATCGCGCCATGAGTCACGTTCAGTTCGGTCGCCGCCGCCAGCAGCGAGCCGCGCCGTCCCAGCGCCTCGAAGGCCCGCAGGGCGTTCAGCGGCGGCAGGTCGCGGGCCGCTGCCGGGACCGCTGCCGGGGCAGATTTGATTTGTGAGTTTTTATCCATAAAATGGCGATAATTTTTCTGTTGATTGCCTGTTGCTCACAGATTAGCGTTTTCCCGTGATCTGACAAGACACCGACAAGTCGAACGGGCGGCGGAACACGCTTTCGCGGGCAGAGGCCGACAGCCGGGCCAGGGGGTCCGGCGCGCGAGACCGAATTGCACGACAGATGCGCCTTCACGAAATCACACCAACCGGGAGCCTTCAGACTATGACCATCCGTTTTAGTGGACTGACCACATTCGCCGCCCTCGCCCTGGGCACGGCGGCCGCCCCGGCCCTTGCCGAGGGCACCTTGACCATCGCCTCCTGGGGCGGTGCCTATCAGGACGCCCAGCGCGAGGCCTGGTTCAACATCGTCGCCGAGGAACTGGGCGTCACCATCAAGGAGGACACCACCTCCGGCGTGGCCGATGTGCGGGTCCAGGTCGCCTCGGGCAACCCGACCTGGGACATCGTGCAGCAGGGCAACTATGGCTGCGCCATCCTCGACCGCGAGGGCAATACCGAGCCGCTGAGCGACGCCATCCAGGCCATCGAGGGCTTCGACGAGAGCCTGAAGGGCACCGGCTGGATCTCCAACCTGGTCTATTCCACCGTCATCGCCTGGAATGACGAGACTTATCCCGACCGCAAGCCCGCGACCTGGGCGGACATGTGGGACATTGAGGCCTTCCCCGGCGGCCGCAGCATGCGCCGCAGCCCGGTCTACAACCTCGAGGCGGCGCTGCTGGCCGATGGCGTGCCGGTCGACCAGCTCTATCCGCTGGACGTGGACCGCGCCTTCGCCAAGCTGGAAAGCCTGCGCGATGAGGTGACCGTGTGGTGGAGCTCGGGGGCCCAGTCGGCCCAGATCCTCCAGGATGGCGAGGTGGACATGGCCGGGGTCTGGAACGGCCGCGCCCAGAGCATCGCCGAGGAGGGCGCCCCGATCAGCATCACCTACAACCAGCAGATGCTGCTGACCGATTGCTGGATCGTGCCGAAGGGCGCACCGAACAAGGACCTGGCCATGAAGGCGATCGAGATCATGAGCCGGCCGGAGGTGCAGGCGCGCATCGCCCTCTACATCAATTACGGCCCGGCCAACGTGAAGGCCTTCGAGACCGGCGTGATCCCCGAGGACGTGGCGAAGAAGCTGCCCAGCTATCCCGACAATGCCGCGCAGGGCTTCATCCTCGATGCGAATTACTGGGCCGAGAATCTCGACAGCCTGACCCAGCGTTTCGACCTGTTCATCCAGCAATAGGGACTGGGCATGACTTCTGGACCCATCGGGTCTGAACGGGTGGGAAGCGCCGGGGCGCTTCCCATCACGATCAGCAATATCCGCAAGAGTTACGGCAGCTTCCGGGCGCTGGACGATGTCAGCCTGGAGATCAGCAGCGGCGAGTTCCTGACACTGCTGGGCCCGTCGGGATCGGGCAAGACCACGCTGCTGATGGTGCTTTCCGGTTTCGTGCGCCCCGATTCCGGCTCGCTGAAATTCGCCGAGCGCGAGGTGGCGCTGCTGCCGCCGCACCGGCGCGACATCGGCATGGTGTTTCAGAACTATGCGCTGTTCCCGCACATGACCGTCGCCGGCAACCTGGCCTATCCGCTGAAGCTGCGCCGGGTGCCGAAGGCCGAGATCGCCGGCCGGGTCGAGCGGGCGCTGGACCTGGTGCAGCTCGGCGGACTGGGCGGGCGGCGGGTGGACGAGCTGTCGGGCGGCCAGAAGCAGCGGGTGGCGCTGGCGCGGGCGGTGATCTTCGAGCCGCGCATCCTGCTGATGGACGAGCCGCTTTCCGCGCTGGACAAGAACCTGCGCGAGCAGATGCAGCTGGAGGTGCGCCGCCTGCACGACCGGCTGGGCATGACCACGGTCTATGTCACCCATGACCAGCGCGAGGCGCTGACCATGTCCGACCGCATCGCGGTGCTGGACAAGGGCCGCATCCAGCAGGTGGCGACGCCCAAGGCGCTCTATGATCACCCGGCCACGCATTTCGTCGCCGATTTCATCGGCGAGTCCTTCTCGCTGCCGGTGGAGGTGCGGGGCGAGGCGGCGCTGCTGTTCGGCCGGCCGCTGCTGCTGCCGAAGGCGCCGGCCGCCGGTGCGCGGCATTTCCTGGTGCTGCGGCCCGAAAAGCTGACCCTGCTGGCGGGCGAGGCCCCGCAAGGCGTCAACCGGATTGCCGGGCAGGTGCGGCAATCGGTGTTCCATGGCGACAGCGTGATGATCTATGTCGCCGTCGCCGAGGGGCACGAGATCGCCCTCCGCATTCCGCTGCGCGGCGATGTCGTCCTGCCGCAGCCGGGCGAGACCGTGCAGCTGGGTTTCGGCACCGGCGACACCATCGTGGTGCCGGCGGAGGGCACGGCATGAGCCGCGAGAACGCCTCGGCCCTGTCGCGGCAGGCCCTGATGGAACAGGTCCGGCTGCTGTCGCTGTCGCTGCCGGCGCTGCTGCTGGTCGGCTTCGTGGTGCTGGTGCCCATCGCCTGGCTGTTCTGGCTGTCCTTCCAGGACGCCACCGGCTTCACGCTGGTGCATTACCAGCGCATCCTGCACCCGTCCTACGGCCTGACCCTGCAGACCACCTTCGAGCTGGCCTTCCTGGTCACTGCGCTCTGCGTGCTGCTGAGCTATCCGCTGGCCTATCTGGCCGCGCAGCTCTCGCCCGCCGGGGCGCGGCTGGTGCTGATGTGCGTGCTGTTTCCGTTCTGGACCTCGCTGCTGGTGCGCACCTATGCCTGGCTGGTGCTGTTGCAGCGCCGCGGCCAGATCAACACCTGGCTGCAGGATTGGGGGCTGACCGAGGCACCGCTGCGGCTGGTGCACAATTTCACCGGCACCGCCATCGGCATGGTGCATATCATGCTGCCCTTCATGATCCTGCCGCTCTATGCGGCGATGAAATCCATCGACGCGAACTACATGCGCGCCGCCGCCAATCTGGGCGCGACGCCGGTGCAGGCGTTCCGGCAGGTCTATGTGCCGCTGTCGCTGCCCGGCCTCGGCGCCGGGGTCATGGTGGTCTTCGTCATGTCGCTGGGATTCTACGTCACCCCGGCGCTGCTCGGCGGCGGCCGGGTGATGATGTGGGCCATGCAGATCGAGCGCTCGCTGGCGGTCTATTCCGACTGGGGCGCGGCCAGCGCGCTGGGCGTGGTGCTGCTGGTCATCACGCTGGCCATGCTGTGGCTGTTCTCGAAACTGACCGGGGTGGTGACCTCGGTGGCGGGGGGACGATAGATGCTGAACCGCCTCAGGCGCCCGGCCACCGACACCCAGGTCACCCATCTGCAACGGCTGTGGCTCTATCTTCTCTGCGGGCTGGTGCTGTTCTATCTGGTGGTGCCGACGCTGCTGGTCATCCCGATGAGCTTCTCGGCCTCGCGCTATCTCAGCTTTCCGCCCGAGGACTGGTCGCTGCGCTGGTACGAGGCCTATTTCGGCTCGATGGAGTGGCGGGCGGCGACGTGGATGTCGTTCAAGGCGGCGATCCTGACCACCGTGCTGGCCACCGTCACCGGCACGCTGGCCGCCTACGGGCTGCATTGCTCGCGGCTGCGCATCGCCCGGCATCTGGCGGTGCTGCTGGTGCTGCCGATGATCATTCCGGTGATCCTGCTGGCGGTGGGCATCTTCATGCTGTTCGCGCCGATCGGGCTGAACAGTTCGCTGACCGGGATCGTGCTGTCGCATTCGGTGCTGGCGATCCCGCTGGTGCTGATCTCGGTCACTGCCGGGCTGCGCAATTTCGACCTCAACCAGGAGCAGGTCGCCCGCAGCCTCGGCGCCTCGCGGCCCTGGGCCTTCCTGACCATCACCCTGCCGCAGATCCGCAATTCGGTGCTCTCGGCGGCGCTGCTGGCCTTCGTCATCTCGCTCGACGAGGTGGTGATCGCGCTGCTGATCGCCGGCGGCGAGACCGCGACCCTGCCGCGCCGCATGTTCCTGGCGCTGCGCGACGAGATCGACCCGACCATCGCCTCGATCTCGACCCTGCTGATCCTGCTCTCCATCCTCCTGCTGGGCCTGTCCCAGTTCCTCGACCGCAAGCGCGGCAAGTAAACGCAAAGGTGCAAGATGCTGCATTTCGAGCGATCCGAATTCGACAGGCGCATGGCCGCCACCCGGGCCCTGATGCGCCAGGAGGGGCTGGATGCGCTGCTGGTCTTCGGACAGGAGACGCATTTCTACCTGTCGGGCTTCGACACCAACGGCTTCGTGTTCTTTCAATGCGCGGTGGTGACCGCCGATGACGGCGACACGCCGGTGCTGCTGACCCGCCGCCCCGATCTGGAACAGGCGCGGCGCACCTCGACCCATACCGACATCCGGCTCTGGTATGACCGGCCCGGCATGGACCCCTCGCGCGAGCTGCAGGAGATCCTGGAGGAAAAGGGCCTCAAGGGCGGCCGCGTCGGGGTCGAGATGCGCAGCTTCGGCCTGACGGCGGACAATTACGCGCTGATCCAGGCCCGGCTGGCGGGCTGGTGCGAGCTGGTCGATGCCTCGAACCTCGTGCGCAGCCTGCGGGTGATCAAGAGTGAGGCCGAGATCGCCTATGTCCGCCAGTCGGCGGAACTGGCCGACCGCTCGCTGGAGGCGATGATCGCCGCCGCCGGTCCCGGTGCCTTCGAAGGCGACGTGGCGGCGGCTGGCGCGGTGCCGATCCTGGCCGGCGGCGGCGATCCGCCGCCCTCGGGGCCGGTGCTGGGCTCGGGCGACCGGGCGCTGCTGGTGCGCTCGGCCACCGGCTACCGAGTCATGGACCCGGTGGACCAGCTGACCCTGGAACTGGCCGCCAGCTATCGCCATTACTGCGCCTGCCTGATGCGCACCATCGCCATCGGCAAGGCCAGCCCGGCGCAGCGGCGGATGTTCGACGTGACGCTGGAGGCGATCACGGCAATGACCGATGCGGCCCGCGCCGGGCAGAGCATCGGCGGCATCGACGATGCGCATCGCGCGGTGTTCGACCGGCACGGCTATGGTCATGCCCGCATGTCGGCCTGCGGCTATTCGCTGGGCGCCACCTACCGGCCGAGCTGGATGGACGTGCCGCCGATGATCTATTCCGGCAACGAGATGGAGATCCGCCCCGGCATGGTGCTGTTCCTGCACGCGATCCTGATCGACGCGGAGGCCAACCTCGCCATGTCGCTGGGCTATACCATCCTGACCCGCGAGGGCGCGCCCGAGGTGCTGAGCCGGCTGCAGCCCGAATTCGTGACCCGGGGCTGAGCCATGGGCGACACCGACACCGACATCTTCGCCCCCGGTTTCCGCGCCGCCCCCTGGTGGTGGGAGGCGGCCGAGCCCGCGCCGGTCACCGATGTCCCGCTGCCGCAGCGGGTGGATGTCTGCATCATCGGCGCCGGCTATGCCGGGCTGAACTGTGCGCTGGAGCTGGCCCGCGCCGGCACCGGCTGCGTGGTCATCGACCAGGACCGCATCGGCCATGCCGCCAGCTCGCGCAATGGCGGGCTGATCACCGGCGGGTTGAAGATCGCCACCAGCCCGCAGGCCGAGCGCCTGCCCGCCGAAGAGCGCGAGCGGCTGGTGAGCGAGGCCGTCGGCACCTTCCGCTTCCTGTGCGACCTGATCGGGCGCGAGGGCATCGACTGCGATCTCGCCAGGGTGGGGCGCTATACCTGCGCCTGGTCGAAGGGGCATTACGACAAGCTGGCCGCCGGGGTCGAGACCGTGGCCCGGCTGACCGGCCAGCCCGCCTATATGGTCGCGCCCGAGGACCAGCGGCAGGAGATCGGCTCGGACCATTATCGCGGCGGGCAGGTGGCCGAGGGCGCGGGCACCCTGCATCCGGCCAAATACCTGCGCGGGCTGGCGCAGGCGGCCGAGCGGGCAGGGGCGGTGCTGGTTCCCGGCTGCAAGATGCTGGCCATGCGGCGCGAGGGCGGCGACTGGCTGGTCTCGACCAGCAAGGGGCCGGTGCGCGCGGCCCGGGTCATGCTGGCCACCAATGCCTATACCGGGCCGGAGGCGCCGTGGTTCCGCCGCCGCCTGGTGCCGGTGACCAGTTTCATGATCGCCACCGAGGAAATTTCGCCGGACCTGGCCCGCGAACTGGTACCGAATGCGCGCTCGCTGGCCGATACCCGCCGGGTGCTCAGCTATTTCCGGCTGTCGCCCGATCACCGCCGGGTGCTGTGGGGCGGGCGCGTCGGCACTCATGACATGGACCCGCGGGAAAGCGCCCGCCGTCTGCATCGCGCCATGCTGCGGGTCTGGCCGCAGCTGCGCGGCACCCGCGTCACCCATTCCTGGAACGGCAATGTCGCCTTCACCTTCGACTTCCTGCCGCATCTGGGCCAGCACGAAGGCGTGCATTACGCCCTGGGCTGCCAGGGCAACGGCGTCGCCATGCAGAGCTGGATGGGCCATCAGGTGGCGCGGGCGATGCTGGCCGGCGGCCCCTCCGAGAGCATGTTCGCGCATTTCCCGTTCCCGGCCCGGCCGCTCTATTCCGGCGATCCCTGGATGCTGCCGGCCGTTCTGGGCTGGTACCGGTTGCGCGACTGGCTCGACCGCAACATCTGATCAGGAGCAAGCACGATGTCCCCCCGCAACGACCTTCTGGCTTGGCTGGACGACAGCCGCGACGAGATCATCGGCCTGCTGACCGACCTGCTGCGGGCGAAAAGCCCCAACCCGCCCGGCGATACCCGCGACGCGGCGAAGGTGGTCACCGACTATCTCGGTCGGCATGGGCTGGATCACCGCATCATCGCGCCCCATCCCGAGATGCCGAACGTGGTCGCCGCCTTCGACGCGCCCGCGCCCGGCCGGCATCTGGTGCTGAACGGCCATATCGACGTGTTCCCGGTATCGGAGGATCTGCATGGCTGGACCTCGGACCCCTGGCAGGCCGAGATCCGCGACGGCAGGATCTACGGGCGCGGCGCCTGCGACATGAAGCCCGGCACCACCGCCTCGATCGTCACCTATGTGGCGTTGTCGCGGCTGCGCGCCGCGCTGCACGGTCGGCTGACTCTGACCTGCGTCTCCGACGAGGAGACCTTCGGCCCCTGGGGCGCGCGCTATCTGGTCGAGCATCACCCCGAGGTGCTGGGCGACTGCATGCTGAACGGCGAGCCCTCCGGCCCGGAATCGATCCGCTTCGGCGAGCGCGGGCCGCTCTGGCTGGAATTCGACATCCGCACCCAAGGCGCGCATGGCGCCTATGTCCACATCACCGAAAGCGCCACCAAGCTGGCCATGGCGCTGGCCGCGGATCTGGAGGAACTGACCACGCTGACCGCGCAGGTTTCCGGCAACCTCCAGGCCCATATCGACGCCGGGCGGCCGGTGATGGACCGGATGATGGGGCAGGGGGCGGGGGATCTGGTCTCGCGCGTGACCCTGAACATCGGCATGATCGAGGGGGGCGAGAAGGTGAACATGGTGCCCTCGCATTGCCGCTTCACCGCCGATCTGCGGCTGCCGGTGGGCATGTCGAAGGCCGACCTGCTGCCCCGCGTGGCCGAGATCGCCGCCCGCTATCCGCAAGCCACATGGCGCGAGATCGGCGGCGCCGAACCCTCCTGGTGCCCGCCCGATCACGAGATGGTCGGCATCATCCAGCGCAATGTCGAGGCGGCGGGCCGGCCGCGCCCGACACCCATCGTCAGCATCGGCGGCACCGATGCCCGGCTGTGGCGCTATGCCAATGTGCCGGCCTACGTCTATGGCCCCTATCCGCACGGCATGGGCTCGCAGGACGAGCATGTCGAGATCGAGGAATTCCTGCATGTCGTGCGCACCCATGCGCTGTCGGCATTCGACTATCTGTCGCGGGGCTGACCGCCGCGCGATGAACGGGGGGTGGCGGTGATGGATGACGGGACGGGCTGGCCGCTTCTGTTCTCGCCGCTGCGCATTCGCGGCATGGAACTGCGCAACCGCATCCTCTCGACCGGGCACCAGACCTTTCTGGCGCAGGGCAACCTGCCGGGCGACGACCTGATCGCCTATCACGCGGCGCGGGCGCGGGGCGGCGCCGGGCTGATCGTGACCGAGGCGGCGCGGTTCCACCCCTCGTCCTTCGCGCCGGGGCTGGACCTGCATATCGCCTCGGATGCGGCGATCCCGCATTACGCCCGGCTGGCCCGGGCGGTGCAGGGCCATGGCGCCCGGATCATCGGCCAGCTTTCCCATGCCGGCCGCGTCAGCCGCCGCATGGCCGAGGGGATGCGCGGCGTGGTCTGGGCGCCCTCGCCGGTTCCCGAGAACCGCTTTCACACCGTCCCGCGCGAGATGGACACCGACATGGTGGCCGAGATCATCGCCGCGCTGGCCGAGGGTGCGCGCCGCTATGCCGAGGCCGGCTATGACGGGGTCGAGCTGATGGCCAGCCACGGGCTGCTGTTCGGGCAGTTCCTCAACCCGGCTAACAACCGGCGCGGCGACCGCTATGGCGGCTCGGCCGAGAACCGGCTGCGGGCACTGCGCGAGGCATTGGCGGCGGCGCGGGCGGCGGTCGGGCCGGGTCCGGTAATCGGGCTGCGCATCTCGGCCGACGAGATGGACGAGGAGGGGCTGGACCAGGCGGCGATGCTCGGCATCTGCAAGGCGCTGAGCGAGGCCGGGCTGGTCGATTACATCAACACCACGCTGGGCACGATGGCGGCGCTGGGCCCGTCCGTGCATGTGGTGCCGCCGATGGAGATCGCGCCCGCCTATGTCGCTGGCCATGCCGCCCGCATCCGCGCCGCCGTTGCCGTGCCGGTGCTGGTCGCCGGGCGCATCAACCAGGTCCAGGTGGCCGAGGCGGTTCTGGCCGCGGGCCAGGCCGACATGTGCGCGATGACCCGGGCGCTGATCACCGATCCCGACCTGCCGCGCAAGGCGCAGACCGGCCGGGCCGGCGAGATCCGAGCCTGCATCGGCTGCAACCAGGCCTGCATCGGGCATTTCCATGCCGGGCTGCCGATCTCCTGCATCCAGAATCCGCGCACCGGGCGCGAGCATCGGCTGCCGCCCCCGACCCCGGCCGCCCGGCGTCGCAAGGTGCTGATCGCCGGCGCGGGTCCCGCCGGGCTGCGGGCGGCGGTGACGGCGGCGGAACTGGGCCATGAGGTGATCCTGGCCGAGGCCGGGCCGCAGCCGGGCGGGCAGGTGCTGCTGGCCCAGCTTCTGCCCGACCGGGCGGAGTTCGGCGGGCTGGTCACCAACCTGCTGGCGGAACTGGCCGGCCACGGCATCGCGCCCCGCCTGAACACGCCGGTGACGCCCGAGCTGGTGGCCCGGCTGGCGCCCGATGCGCTGATCCTCGCCACCGGCTCGCATCCGGTGGCGGTGCCGGAACCCGAGGCCGGGGCGGTGCCGGTGATCCTGGCCGAGGACGCGCTGGCCGGGCACGCGCGGCCCGGCGCGCGGGTGGTCGTGGCCGACTGGCGCTGCGACTGGATCGGCATGGGCACGGCGCTGCTGCTGCAACAGCGCGGCCATGCGGTGCGGCTGGCGGTGAACGGCATCGCCGCCGGCCAGAATATCCAGCAATATGTGCGCGACCTCTGGGCGGGGCGGCTGCACGAGGCCGGGATCGCGGTGATCCCCTATGCCCGCTTCTTCGGCACCGATGCCGACAGCGCCTGGTTCATCCATGGCGCCAGCGGCAAGCCGATGGTTCTGGAGGCGGTGGACAGCGTGGTGTTCTGCGCCGGCCGCGCGCCGGATACGGCCCTGCTGGCGGCGCTGCCCGCCGATCTGCCGCGGCTGAGCATCGGCGACTGCGCCCTGGCCCGCAGCGCCGAGGAGGCGGTCCATGACGGGCTGGTGGCGGTCGGCACCTTCCTGGACGGGCTGGAGGCCCCGCAGGAGGGTCGCCCCCTCCGGCGAGGCCTGCCGGAGGGCGGCAGCCCGAGGCCGCGGGGCTAAGGAGCGGCCAGCCGCCTCTTGTGCACACGAGACCACGAGCCTGCCGGGTGAGCATCGCTCAGGGTGCCCACAGGCCGCTTCTGCCCGAACCCGCCGGAAAGCCCCGGATCGGCGCTCGCTGCCGCGGGTGGTCGGGATGACCCGAGGGCCGGCAGAGACGCCCGATACGCCGCCACCCCCGCCGTAGTGATGCGCGGGCGCACTGAGCGGCGGCGGCAATGCACATCGCGCTTCCGGCTCCCCTTGCGCGGGCGACGGCCGATCGCCGCTTCCGGCGCCGGCACCGGCGCGGCTTCGGCATTGAAATCCGGCCCGTTCTGGCGATGCTGGGTGGGTCCGAACCTGCACCGATGCTGCCGATGCCGTGGATCGCCTGCCTGCTGCTGTCGCTCTGCCTCGCCCTTGCCGGCGGGTTGCGCGCCGCTGCCGCCAGCATCGAAAGCGAATATGTCGCCGGCGATCCGCTGTCGCCGCCGGTGCTGAACATCTATATCCGCGGCGAATTCCAGAACGGCGACATCGCGCGGCTGCGGCGCGAACTGGCCCGCCATGCCGACAAGGCCGTGCGCGACATGGCCTTCTATTTCGACAGCCCCGGCGGCGCCCTGGTCGAGGGCATCGAGATGGGCGAGTTCATCGCCACCCTGCCCAATACCACGCAATCGCATGTCGGCGGGCGCAATGCCGGCTCGGCCATCTGCGCCAGCGCCTGCGTCTATGCCTATCTGGGCGCCAAGTTCCGCTATCTGGCGCCGCGCGCCAAGATCGGCGTCCACAAGTTCTACATGGAGGGCAAGTCGATGCGCGGCGGCGAGGCGCTGGCGCTGTCGCAGGACCTCAGCGGCATGATCGTCAGCTATCTGCGCGAGCGCGGCGTCGATGCCGAGTTCTTCCAGGACATCGTTTCCAGCACCGGCGACGGCATCTACTGGGTGCCGCATGAGCGGCTGGCCAGCCTGAGGGTCATCACCCAGGACGTGCGCGGCCAGACCGTCGAATACCGCAACCTGCGCGGCCAGCTGACCCTGAACATCGAACAGGACGCGCTGGTCGGCTACAACGCCATCCAGCTGAGTTGCGCCGGCAACGGCATGACCGGCACCGCCTTTCTGCAGGAACCCGACAATGCCTTCGAGGGCGTGCTGATGCTGCATAGCGGCGGTGTCGACTATCCGGTGCTGGACCAGGAGTTGCTGTCCCGGCGCGGGCGGATCAGCACCATCGGCTTCCGGGTGCCGGCGCAGGCGGCGCGCATGATCATGCGCAATGCCTCGCTGGGCGCCAAGGTCTTCGACCGGCGCGGGCGCATGGCCTTCGGCTTCTACGGCGATGTCTATGATGCCAGGATCGGCGAGATCTTCTGGAACTGCGCCTCGGTGATCTCGATCCGCAACCTTCCGGCCAAGCGCTAGGGACGGGCCGGCCGGTCCCCGCTGCCGGATGCTGGCCGGTGCACCCGTGCCGCCGGGCGGTGCGGGCGCGGGGCACCGGCGCCCTGTGCCCGGCCGCGGGCCTGCACCCCTGCGCGGCCGGACCTTGTCCTTTGCCCCGTTCAGCCCTGCGCCAGCAGGCGGGTGGCCAGGTCGCGGGCCTGCACCCGGATGTCGGGGATGGCGATGATCTCCCAGAAGGTGCCCAGGGTCAGCGGCCCGACGGCATGGAGCCGGTCGGAGGCCCGCCCCTCGGCGTCGATCACCGCGCAGTCGGCCGTCACCGCCAGCCCCAGCCCGGCAAAGCCGCGCTGCGCCAGCCCCGCCGCGACCAGCCCGGCCAGCAGCGGGTTTTCGGCCATGCCGCCGCCGCCGCCCTGGCCGCGGCAGTCGATCAGATGCTCGGCCGCGATCGCCTCCACGCGCTGCGAGCCGCGATGGCGGACCTCCACGATGCCGGCGGTCCGGCTGCGGTCGGCGGTCAGGCTGCCCGCCACGATGCGCCACTGGCCGGCGGCCTGCGCGCGGGCCATGCGCTCGTGCAGCTCGGGCGGCATGCGGTGGCGATGCACGTCCCACCACGGCCGGGCATGGCGCAGGAAGCGGCGCTTCTCGGCCTCGGAAAGGCCCAGCCAGATCGCTTGCGTCTGCGGCCGCAGCAGCTCCATCGCCTGCCGCCAGTCATGCCGACCCTCGCGTCGGAGGTGCCGGAACCAGGCCGCCAGCGTCGCCAGCCGCAGGTTGGCGGGCGGGGCCAGCGGCAGTTCGGGATGCGGGCCGGCGGCATGCGGCCGCGGGATCAGCCCGTGGCGCGAGATGGTGGTGATCGGCCCGCGATGCCCGGCATCGAGCAGCGCGATGACGCTGTCCACCATCGACAGCCCGTTGCCGAGGATCGCCACCGGCGCCGCCGGCGGCAGTTCGAAGCCGCTGGGATGGCGCCAATAGGCGAGGCCCGCGGGTTGTGCCAGCGGCCCGGCGCCGTTGCCGGTGGCCAGCACCGCGGCGTCGAAGCGCAGGCTGTCGCCATTCGCGGTGCTCAGCCGCACCCCCGCCGCATCGGGTTGCAGCGCCGTCACCGCCTGGCGGACATGCGTCAGCCGCCCCGGCCATGGCGCCAGCAGGTCCTGCAGATAGGCGCGATAGACCCGGCGCGGGGCAAAGCTGCGCGGGGTGATGCCGGCTTGCGGGCGCCAATCGCTCTGCGCCGCCAGCCAGGCAAGGAAATGGTCGGGGTCCTCGGGCCGCGCGCTCATGCGCGCCGCCGGGACGTTCAGCAGATGGCCGGGATTGTCGGTGCCATAGGCGATGCCGCTGCCCAGCGGCGCCGGGTCGAACACGGTGACCCTGACCTCCGGGGATCGTTCCAGCATGTGCATCGCCACCAGCACGGAACTGGCGCCTCCGCCGATTATAGAGAGTGATTTCAATCTGTTATACCTCTCGACAATGGGCGGATCGCGGGTGCCCATCGGCGCGACGTTGCAGATGCCCCGGCTTGCGGTCAAACAGAACCGGCGGCGAACACGCGGGCGTGATCGGCCGTGAAGGTGGCGGCGGGGCGGCGGATCGCCGTTTCGGGCCATGCCGGCGGCGGAATGGCACGGCCGGCGTGGCTGGGGCTGGTGGGGCATCGGGATGAGGATGCCACAACCGGGCCGGGGTCGGGGGCGGGCTGCGGCCAAACCTCCTGAACCGCCCGCAGAGACCGATACGGCGGCGCACCGCTACCGGCCGCGGGGCGGTTGCAGACTTCCCCGCCGCCGGGTTTCGGAGCTGCATCCGTGACAGGTGCGTCCGGCGATCCGGCTGCGCAGACCGCCGCCGGGCGCTCCGAAAGGATTGGCGGCCTTCAGACGCAAGGGCCGGTGCAGCTGCAGGTGCCATCCGCGCGGGCGGGCTTCCGGGTGCGGGAGGTCAGACCGATAGCGATGACAGACCGCCATCCGCGCCCGCGCAGGTTTCCCGAATCCCCGAACCGTCAGCGGCTTGGGACGCGCGCGTCATCCACGCACGCGCCGGGTTTTCCCCGCCGTTGGAATCGCCGCCGACCATCCGCGACGCACCAACCACGCACGCGCGGGTTCCCGGCGAAAGGGGGTTAGCTCGCCTCTAGCCGCTCGATGAGCGCCGGCAGGTCGGCCACGCTGTCGATGACGTGATCCGCCCCCGCCGCCTTCAGGATCGCCGTCACCCGCGCCCGCAGGGCCGCGCGCCCGGCCTCCGGCAGCGCGGCCAGTTCATCGGGCGTCAGACCGGCCTCGTTGCCGGACAGCGCCAGCCCCACGGTCACGCAGCCCGCCGCCACCCCCTCCATGATGCCCGGCGCGGTGTCGTCCACCTTCAGCACCGATTGCGGCGGATAGGCCCGCAGGTCGATGAAGCATTGATACATGCCCAGCGGCCCCGGCCGCCCCTCCGGCAGGTCGTCGGCGCAGACAAGGTTGTCGGGCGCATAGCCCTGCGCCGCCGCCACCGGCAGCACCCGCTCCATGATCGAGCGCGTATAGCCGGTGGTCGAGCCGATCTTCATCCCCCGCCCGCGCAGGAAGGCCACGGTCTCCAACGCGCCGGGCACCAGCGTGGCGTAATCCGCCACGATCGCCTCGTTCAGGGGCACGAAGGCGGCGTAGACCGCGTCGATGGCGGCCTCGTCGGGCGGGCTGCCATGGGCCTCCTGCCATTGCGCGGCCAGATGCGGCGCGGCCAGCATGGCGCGGATATGCTCGCGCTTGGGCAGGCCCATCGGCCCCCGCGCATCCGCCATGCTGGCGGTGATGCCGAAGCGGCGGAACACCTCGACGAAGGCGCCCATCGGCGCGAAGGAGCCGAAGTCGATCATCGTGCCGGCCCAGTCGAAGACGGCGGCCTTGAAACGGGTCATGGTCCCTCCCTTGCGCGGATCGGCGCCAGCATAGCAGCCGCGCCGGCCGGCGACAGGGGGTGTGGCCCGGCTGCTGCGCGCGGCTGCGACCCGGCGTCGCAGGGGTTGACTTTCACCCCGCCGCGCGGTTTTCGCGCCGCCATGGGCGCCCCGGCCGCGCCGCCCCTGTGCGCCCTGCCAGATGCTTTTCGCCTTGCCCCGTGCCGGGGGGCCGGACCTGTCCGGCGGGACGGCGATTTCCCGAGGGGATCGCCGCAATCCCCTGATCCGGAAGGCTGACGGCCCGATCATCGGCTGGGCGCAGGACGAGGGCTCATGACATCCCATCACGACAGACGGACCGAGTTCGAGCTGCTTTACGCGCTGGAGGACAAGCCCGGCCCCGGTGCCGCCCTGCTGGCGGCGATCCAGCACCTGCTGGCGATCATCGTGCCCATCGTCACCCCCGGCCTGCTGATCTGCAAGGCGCTGGGCGTGTCCAGCCGCGACACCAACATGATCGTGGCGATGTCGCTGGTGATCTCGGGCATCGCCACCTATGTGCAGTGCCGCCGCTTCGGCCCGTTCGGCGCCGGGCTGCTGATCGTGCAGGGCACCAGCTTCAACTTCGTCGGGCCGCTGATCGCCGGCGGCAGCGCCATGGTCGCCAGCGGCACGCCGGTCGAGACGGTGATGGCGGCGATCTTTGGCGTGGTCATCGCCGGCTCGTTCATCGAGATGGGGGTGTCGCGCATCCTGCCGCTGGTGCGGCGGCTGATCACGCCGCTGGTCACCGGCATCGTGGTGCTGATGATCGGCCTGACGCTGATCAAGGTCGGCCTCATCAGCATGGGCGGCGGCTATGGCGCCATGGCCGATGGCAGTTTCGCCAACGGCCAGAACCTGCTGCTGTCCGGCGTGGTGGTGGCGATCATCGTCATCATCAACCGCGCCGCCAATCCGTGGCTGCGCAGCGCCTCGCTGATCATCGCGCTGGTCGCGGGCTATGCGATAGCGGCCTGGATGGGGCGGCTGGACTTTACCGGCTATCACGAGGCCGAGTGGTTCCAGATCCCGCGGCCGCTGCATTTCGGCATCGGCTTTTCCTGGGCGCTGTTCGTGCCGATGATCGTGATCTACCTGGTCACCTCGCTGGAGGCGATCGGCGACATCACCGCGACCAGCAAATTCTCGAACCAGCCGGTCGAGGGGCCGCTGTGGATGCAGCGGATCAGGGGCGGGGTGCTGGTCAACGGCGCCAATTCTCTGCTGGCGGGGCTGTTCAACACCTTCCCCAGCTCGGTCTTTGCGCAGAATAACGGCATCATCCAGCTGACCGGCGTCGCCAGCCGCCATGTCGGTCTGTATATCGCCGCGGTGCTGGTGGTGCTGGGGCTGTTTCCCGCGGTGGCCGGCATCATCCAGGCGGTGCCCGAGCCGGTGCTGGGCGGCGCGGCGCTGGTGATGTTCGGCGCGGTCGCCGCCGCCGGCATCAACATCATCGCCGATGTCGATCTGGACCGGCGGGCGCTGCTGATCATCTCGGTCTCGCTGGCGCTGGGGCTTGGCGTGTCCGAGGTGCCGCAATTCGTCACCCACATGCCGCGCGCCGTGGCCTCGGTGCTGGAATCGGGCGTGGCGACGGGCGGGCTGTCGGCGCTGATCCTGAACTGGTTCCTGCCCGAGCGCCCGCAGGCCGGGGCCCGGGCGCCCGCCGCCCGCTGAGCAAGGCGCCCTTCGGGGCCGTGCGGGTGGCGGGAGCGGGCGTGATGCCGGCGCCCCCCCGGCACGCAGCGGCGAAGGCCGCGCCCGCTGCAAGGGATTGCGAGGGCGCCACGCCTTGCGGCGCGGATCGGGCGGAGGGTTCCGCACGGGCCTGCGCGCCGCGCCCTCGCGGCGGCCCACGTGCCGCCGCGGCGTAAGTGCGCCCCTGCTACAGATACCTGCGCGGGGTGATGGCCGCGTGGACGTAACGGGTCAGCGTCACCAAGTCGAAGACCGGCAGCCCCGATTCCGCCGCCACGAAGGAGGAGAACGGGCACATGTTGGTGCATTCGAACAGGATCGCGCCGGGATCGGGGCAGGAGGCCATGAAGGCGCGGGTCATCTCCAGCATCTCCTCCTTCAGCACCTCGGTATCCAGCCAGTCGCGGCCGTCGATATAGGTGGCGGGGAATTCGGCGCCCGGCTTCATGCCCTGCACCTGCACCGCGATCTGCTCGGGCGACCAGCCGACGCCGCGGAAATGGCCGTCGTTCATGTTATGGGCGCGCTCGGTGAACACGCCGATGGTCTTGCCCGGCGGCAGCATCGCCGCGATCAGCGGTGCCTGCATCAGCGACGAGGTGAAGACCGGGATGCCCACCGCCGCGGCGATGTCCTTCTGGAATGGCGCCAGAAAGCCGCAGCTGGTGGTGATGGCGCGCACCCCCTCGGCCTCCAGCTCGCGCGCCGCCTCGATGAAGGGCGCGATCAGCTCCGGCTCGGGGCGGGGGCCCATGATCCGGGTCGGATGCGCGCCCCTGACGATCTTGTAGCGCACATGGAAGTCGAAGGATTCCGCATTGCCGATATCGCCCGGCGGGCGCGGAAAGATCGTGTCCAGCATCAGAATTCCGATGGGCTGGCCGTAAGTCGTCTGACCACCTTTCAGCAGCATCCCCGCACTCTCCTCCTCCTGGGTCGGGCCCATAAGGCGGCTTCCGCCGCGGTGGCGCAAGGGGCGGCGGGCGGCAAGGCCTGCGCCCGCGCGGTGCGGCGGGCGGATCGTTCCGCGAGCCGGGCATCACCCCCGCATTCGCAAGGGGCGCGCCGATGCGGGCTTTCGTGAGGTTCAAGAAGGAATTGGTGGGCGGTGAGGGATTCGAACCCCCGACAATCTCGGTGTAAACGAGGTGCTCTACCAGCTGAGCTAACCGCCCGCTCCGCGCCCTCCTATAGGGGGCGCGCCCTAGCCAGACAAGCGCTCAGACCAGCCGCGCCCGGCCGGATTCGAGGTGATGGATGGCGCCTTGCGGGAAATGCAGCCCGGTCTCGTCGGCGACCGTAACCCCCAGGACCAGCGCCCGCATCACCCGCAGTGTTACCCCATGGGTGACGATCGCCACCGGCCGCCCGGCGGCGCGGGACGGCAGTTCGGCCAGAAAGGCGGCGACGCGGGCGGCGACGCCTTCCATGCGCTCACCGCCGGGGGCGCTGTCATACCAGGCGAAGGCGGGGGCGTCGAACAGGTCGGGATAGGCCGCGGTCAGCGCCTCCAGATGCGCGCCGGTCCAGTCGCCGACGCCGATCTCCAGCAGGCGCGGATCGGTCTCGAAGGCCTCCGGGCCGAAGGCCAGCGCCGCCGTGGCCCGGGCGCGCCCGGAGGGGCTGGCCAGCCGCAGCGCGCCCCCGGGCAGCAGCGCCGCCAGCCGGCGCCCGGCCTCGCGGGCCTGGGCCTCGCCGGCCGCGGTCAGCGGCGAATCGCCATGGCCCTGCAAGCGGCCGGCCCGGTTCCACTCGGTCTCGCCATGCCGCATCACCCAGAGCGGCGGCAGCGCCGCGGGGTCAACCATGCGCGCCCTCGGCCAGGCGGCGCACCAGATCCAGCACCTCGGGCACCGGCGCGCCCTGCGCGATGCGGGCGACGATGGCGCTGCCGACGACGCAGCCATCCGCCACCTGCGCCATGGCGCGGGCATCCTCGGGGGTGCGGATGCCGAAGCCCACCACCACCGGCAGCCCGGTGGCCGCGCGCACCCGTGCCACCGAGGGCGCCACATCGCCGGCCACCGCCGCCGCCGCGCCGGTCACCCCGGCGATGGAGACGTAATAGACGAAGCCCGAGGTGTTCGCCGCCACCGCCGGCAGCCGCCGGTCGTCGGTGGTCGGCGTCGCCAGCCGGATGAAGTTCAGCCCGGCGGCCTGCGCGGGCAGGCACAGCTCGGCATCCTCCTCGGGCGGCAGGTCGACGATGATGAGCCCGTCCACCCCGGCCGCGCGGGCGCGGGCCAGAAAGCCGTCCACCCCGCCCTCGCCGGCATAGATCGGGTTGTAATAGCCCATCAGCACGATCGGGGTGTCGGCGTCGCCCTCGCGGAAGGCGCGCACCATGTCCAGCGTGCGCGCCACGCTGCCGCCGGCGGCCAGCGCCCGCTGGCCCGCGGCCTGAATGGTGGGGCCGTCGGCCATCGGGTCGGTGAAGGGTATACCCAGCTCAATGATGTCCACGCCCGCCGCCGGCAGCCCGCGCAGGATCGCCAGCGCGGTCTCGTAATCGGGGTCGCAGGCCATGGTATAGGTGACGAAGACCTTGCGCCCGGCCGCGGCCGCGGCATCCAGCCGCGCCTCGAGCCGGGTGCCGATGCGGATGGGGGAGGAAGTCGCGGTCATGGCAGGGTCTCCGTGGCGGGTCCGACCCTCTGCGCATAGCGCGGCGCGCGCCCGAGGGGAAGGGCCGGGCTTCGGACCGCCGGCGGTGGGCGGGCGCGGCGTCGTGGTTTCGGGGGCGGTGCGGCGGGTGGGCCGTGATGGTGCGGGGATGTGGCAGCCGCCCGGTTGTGGCGTAGGGGGCTGCGGGCATGTCGTCTCCGGCACATCGCAAAAGCCTTGGCACATTGGGCTGGCAGCCGCATCCCGATCCGGGCAGCTCGCGGTTGTCCGGGGATGGTGCAGCCCTCCGGTCGTGATGCAGGGACTACGGGCCTGCTGTCCCGGCACCCCGCAAAAGCCTTTATCCATCGCGATAATCGGCCGCCGCGCCCCGGTCCGGGCACCTCATGGTGGTTCGGGGATGTCGCAGGCGTCCGGTCGTGGCGCAGGACCTGCGAGCATACCGTTCCACCCGCTGCATAATTCTTGGCCCACCGTGATAGTCTGGCCGTCGCGCGCCGGTCCTGGCACCTCGCGGTGGCGCGGAGAGACCGCGATAGTTCGGCCAGGCCGTGGCCGTTGGGTTTCCAGCGGCAACTGCGGGCACAACCTCATATCCGGGCGCGGAGTGCCGGTCGGGGCGTCCTGCGGTGGCCGGGGTGCCACGATAGTTTGCCCCCGTCGTGGTCGCCCGGGTGCAGCGGTTGGTTGCGGGTCTGCCGTGATGCTCGTGGCGTCCCCGAGGGGAAGAGTCGGGCGGTCGGGTTACAGCGCCGCAGTTGCGCCGCCGCGATAGCGGGGCACGTCGCACGTCTCCGGGCATGGCGCCCGGCCTTCCGCCGCCCGCTTGCCCCATCCGCGGCCTTGGCCTATCAGGCGCGGCAAGGATGCGCCCGCCACCGGGCGCCAGCGGCGGGAAAGGATAGGGCATGGGCTTTCGCATGGGGATCGTCGGGCTGCCGAATGTCGGCAAATCGACCCTGTTCAACGCGCTGACGCGCACCGCGGCGGCGCAGGCCGCCAACTTCCCCTTCTGCACCATCGAGCCCAATGTCGGCGACGTGGCCGTGCCCGACCCGCGCCTCGACCGGCTGGCCGCCATCGCCGGCTCGCGCCAGACCATCCCCACCCGCATTACCTTCGTCGACATCGCCGGGCTGGTGAAGGGCGCCTCCAAGGGCGAGGGCCTGGGCAACCAGTTCCTCGCCAATATCCGCGAGGTCGACGCCATCGCCCATGTGCTGCGCTGCTTCGAGGACGGCGACATCACCCATGTCGAGGGCCGCATCGACCCGATCTCGGATGCCGAGGTGATCGAGACCGAGCTGATGATCGCCGACATGGAATCGATCGAGCGCCGGCTGGCCAACCTCGCCCGCAAGCTGAAGGGCGGCGACAAGGAGGCCGCCGACCAGGACCGGCTGCTGCGGCTGGCGCTGGCGGCGCTGGAGGAGGGCCGGCCGGCGCGTTCGGTCCGGGTCTCCGAGGACGATGCCCGCGCCTGGGGAATGCTGCAACTGCTGACCGCCAAGCCGGTGCTCTATGTCTGCAACGTCGCCGAGGCGGATGCCGCCCGGGGCAATGCGCTGACCGAAAAAGTGGCGGCGATGGCGGCGGCGCAGGGCGCCGGCTGCGTGGTGATCTCGGCCCGGATCGAGGAGGAGATCAGCCAGCTCGACCCCGAGGAGGCGGCGATGTTCCTGGAGGAGATGGGGCTGGACGAGGCCGGGTTGGACCGGCTGATCCGCGCCGGCTACGACCTGCTGGGGCTGCAGACCTATTTCACCGTCGGTCCCAAGGAGGCCCGCGCCTGGACCATCCGCAAGGGCACGCTGGCGCCGCAGGCGGCCGGGGTGATCCACGGCGACTTCGAGAAGGGCTTCATCCGCGCCGAGACCATCGCCTATGACGATTACATTGCCGGCAATGGCGAGGCCGGCGCCCGCGAGGCCGGCCGCTTCCGCGTCGAGGGCAAGGGCTATGAGGTGAAGGACGGCGACGTCCTGCATTTCCTGTTCAACACCTGAGGTTTGCACCCGGAGGTGAGACGCCGCCGGGGGGCAGGGTGCGTCCCGCCCGGTCGCCCCGAGGCCGGTCGCCGGAAACGGGCCGCTTCCGGTCTTGGCTGGACGTGAGTTCCGAGAGGCGCTCCACGACACGGGCCGCCCCTCTCCTGCGCATCGTGACCGGCGCCGATGATTTCCGGCTTGAAGCGTCGGCCTGAGAGCCGCGCCACCTTCGGCACGGGGCCGCAATGGCCTCGCCTTTGACGGAAGGGCCCGTAGTTTTTGCCGGAAGGCTGAAGCGGCCGGAATGGCCTGTCGGTTCGAGCATGACCGGCCAGCATCCCGCTGGCCGCTGTCTCGTCGCAGCTGCCTTGCCCGCCCAAGGCGCAACCGGGCCGGAACCGCCGGCCGCGATCGCCCGCCGGCCCGTTCCGGCCGAGGCCCCGGTGGGGCGCGGAACTGCCGCGGCGGCCGGGCGTTTTTCCGGGGTGCCGCCCCGGCCGGGGCCGGCCGCCCGCATGCCGTTCCGGGGGTTTCATGACGCTGCCGCAGCTTGCCGCCTTCCTCATCGTCGGGGCCATGATGGGCCTCTTCATCTGGGGCAGGCTGCGCTATGACGTGGTGGCGATGCTGGCGCTGGCGGTGTCGCTGGCCGCCGGCACCGTCTCGCCCGAGGAGGCGTTTTCCGGCTTCAGCGACGACATCGTCATCATCGTCGCCAGCGCGCTGGTGGTCAGCGCCGCCGTCTCGCGCTCCGAGATGATCGAGGCGGCGCTGCGCTGGCTGGTGCGCCGGCTCAGCGGCTTTCGCAGCCAGCTGATGGTGCTGGTCGGCTCGGTCACGCTGCTCTCGGCGCTGGTCAAGAACATCGGCGCGCTGGCGATGATGATGCCGGCGGCGCTGCGCATGGCCCGCAAGTCCGGCAATTCGCCCTCGCTCTATCTGATGCCGATGGCCTTCGGCTCGCTGCTGGGCGGGCTGATCACGCTGGTCGGCACCTCGCCCAATATCATCGTGTCGCGGGTGCGCGAGCAGATGACCGGCGCGCCGTTCCGCATGTTCGACTATGCCCCGGTCGGGCTGGGCCTGTCGGCGCTGGGCATGGTATTCCTGTATTTCGCCTATCGCCTGCTGCCCGCCGACCGCCGCGCCACCGCCTCGCTGAGCGAGGCGGTCAATATCGGCGACTACAATACCGAGGCCACCGTCCCCGAGGAGGCGGCGGCCGCCGGGATGACCATCGGCGACTTCCTCGGCCTGGCCGAGGGCGCGGTGGCGGTGACCGGGGTGATCCGCGAGGGCCATCGCCGCCCGGTGACCCTGCCCGACCATGTCGTCCAGCCCGGCGATGTGCTGCAATTGCGCGGCGACCCCGACGGGCTGGAGCGTGCCGTGGCCCGCGCCGGGCTGACCCTGGCGCGGCAGGACGAGGGCCCGTCGGAGGGGCCACCGGCAAAGCTCGGCGTGATCGAGGCGGTGATCAAGACCGCCTCGCCGCTGGTCGGCCAGTCCGCGGCCCGGCTGCACCTGTTCGACCAGCAGGGGGTGAACATCGTCGCCATCGCCCGCGCCGGCCACCGCATGACCGAGCGCCTGGCCCAGACCGTGCTGGAGGCCGGCGACGTGC
Source organism: Paracoccus sp. (in: a-proteobacteria) (assembly GCA_040392885.1). Classification (GTDB taxonomy): domain Bacteria; phylum Pseudomonadota; class Alphaproteobacteria; order Rhodobacterales; family Rhodobacteraceae; genus Paracoccus. Next base: position 29,903 of record JBEBVF010000006.1, read on the forward strand.
TGCTGTTGCAGGGGCCGCTGGAGATCCTGCCCGAGCGGGTCTCGGCGCTGGGCCTGCTGCCGCTGGCCGAGCGCGAGCTGCGCTTCGGCTCGGTGCGGCGCGACGTGCTGCCGGTGGCGATCCTGGCGGTGGCCATGGGGCTGACCGCGCTGGGGCTGGTGCCGGTGGCGGTGGCGTTCTTCGGCGCCGCGCTGGCGATGATCGTCACCGGCGCCATCAGCCCCGAGGCTGCTTATGACGCCATCGAATGGCCGATCCTGGTGATGCTGGGCGCGCTGATCCCGGTCAGCGAGGCGTTGCAGAAGACCGGCGGCACCGACCTGCTGGGCGGGCTGCTGTCGGATCTGGCGACCGGGCTGCCGGTCTGGGGGGCGCTGGCGCTGATCCTGGTGGCGGCGATGGCGGTGACGCCGTTCCTCAACAATGCGGCGACGGTGCTGGTCATGGCGCCCATCGCCGCCACCTTCGCCGAGCGGCTGGGCCATGCCCCCGACGCCTTCCTGATGGCGGTGGCGGTGGGGGCGGGCTGTGATTTCCTGACCCCGATCGGGCATCAGTGCAACACGCTGGTGATGGGGCCGGGCGGCTACCGGTTCAGCGACTATGCCCGACTGGGCGCGCCGCTGTCGCTGCTGGTGGTGCTGGCCGGGGTGCCGCTGATCCTGGCGGTCTGGCCGGTGTGAGGCCGGGTTCGGGGGCTGCATGATTGCCGGTGCGGCGGAGCGAGTTGGTTCCAGATCCACGCCAATGTGGCGGGCCGTTCACGGCGAATGAACGCTGCGGGTCTTTCCGGAGGGCCGTGATGAATGGCGGCGCGGCGGGCGGGTTGCGTCTGTCCGGCAGGCAGGGCGGCCTTTCGACCTGGCGGTCCCCGTCCGTTTCGGAAAGCGCCGCGCCCATGGTCGAGGGAAGCCCGGGGCGTCCCCTGCGTTGTCCGGAAATCATGCGGGTGGCGACGGGCTTTGACCCCGCCTCGCTTCGCAGCCGTCGTGCGTCCCGTTGATGGCGCCATTCCTGGTAGGGGGCGCAGAGCGGTGGGTCCGGCATCCGCGCCGGCCCCACCCCGGCAGCCACCACCGCCCCCGGACCAGCTCCCGCCATAACAGGACGCAGACTCGCGGCCCGGTCCCGTGCTATATTTGCCCGAGGGTTGCGGCGGCATATCGGGGGCGGGTCATGCTGCGGAACGGCTGGGAGCGGTTTGCAAGTGCCGATGCGGTGCGCGAGGTGCTGCTGCTTCTGGGGCACTGGGTCTATCTGCTGCCGCTGCTGCTGGTGCTGCTGGCCGTCGGTGGCCGCTTCGGGCGCGGCTTCGGCCTGCCGCATATTTTCCGCGAGGACGAGCAGGTCTTTGCCCCGGAGCGCTGCTGGCGCCCGCTGCGCGATGCCGCCCCCAAGCCGCCCGACCGGCTGCTGGGCCTGCTGCCCGGCTGGCTGCAACTGGCGCTGGCCAGCCCGGCGCTGTGGTCGGGGTTCGGGTTCCTGGCCACTTTCGGTCTGTTCTGGATCAGCGCCCATGACGGCGCCGCCCGCTATTGCCTGCGCGACGGTGCCGCCGCCGCCTGCCCGACGCGGCTCTTCGACCCGCAGGGCGCGCCGGACGGCACGCTGTGGCTGGTGGCAGCGCTGGCGGTGGCAACGCTGCTGTTCCTGCCGCTGACCTGGCAGGAACTGCGCCGCCGGCTGGCCGATTTCACCACCCGCAGCGGCGCCTGGCAGCGGGCCGAACTGGCGCGCACCGCGCTGGGCTGTCTGGCCGGGGCGGCTTTCGTGCTGGTCATCCAGCAGGTGGCGGCGCTGAGCGCCGCGCCCTGGCGGCCCTGGGTGGTTGCCGCGCCCTATCTGCTGCTGCTGGTGCGGCTGTTCTGGCGGCGTAGCGTGTTGCCCTGCCTGTCGCTGTTCAGCCTGATCATCGGGCTGATCCTCGTCGGCATGCTGTTTCCGCCCGCCGCCTGGGCCTGGAAAGAGGTCGGCATGCTGGCGGTGCTGCTGCTGGTCACGCTGGTCAATCGCGGCCGCACCCGCTATCGCCTGCCCGGTTTCGAAGGCCTCTATGGCGTGCCGCTGAACCCGCAGAGCAAGGAGGACCGCGCCGGGGACACGCCGCTGATCGCGCCGCGCGAGGCGCTGGACGGCTGGCTGGCGCACCGCACCCCGCCGCAGGCGTTGGCGCCGGCCCCCTTGGCGGCATCGGACCCGGATGCGGCCCCGGAACCGGCATCGGAACCGGCATCTGCATCGCCATTGGCAGCGGCCTCCGCATCTGCGCCGGTATCATCATCGGCCCCCGCATCGGAATCCGCCCCGGAAACGGCCCCCGTATCGGAATCGGAAACCACCTCCGCAACGGTCCCGATACCGGCGTCGGCTCCCCCCGCAGCGTCCGCCGCCAAGCCGATCCTGGTGCTGCTGGCCACCTCGGGCGGGGCCTATCGGGCCGGGTTCTGGACCAGCCTGCTCATGGACCGGCTGATCGCCGAGAGCGGGTCGTCGGGCCGCTGGCCGGGGCTGGCCGGGGATATCCGCCTGATCACCGGCGCCTCGGGCGGCATGGTGGCCGGGGCCTATTTCGTCGCCATGGCCGCCGAGGGCCGGCTGGAGGAGGGCATCACCAACCGCATCAGCCAGGATACCTGGGACCAGATGAACGCGCCCGACGGCGACGATCGCCGCCACCCGATCGCCCGCGACAGCCTGTCGCCGGTGGTCCACCGCCTGGTGACCCGCGACCTCGGCCACCTGATCGCGCCCTGGCGGCCGCGCAACGACCGCGGCCGGGTGCTGGACCGGCAATGGGGCACGCTGGCGCGCAGTTTCGCCGCCATCCGCGGCGCCGAGGCGCAGGGGCTGGCGCCCTCGATCATCCTGTCGCCGATGCTGGTCGAGACCGGCGCCGTGGCGCTGTTCTCCAATCTCGACCTGATGGAACTACGGCGCCGGGCGCTGCCCAAGGGGGCCAGGCCGGGCGACGAGGACAAGGCCTCGGTCGAGATCTTCCGCACCTTCCCCGGCACCCATGAGCAGGTCAGCATGGCCACCGCCGTGCGGCTGAACGCGACCTTTCCCTATGTCTCGCCGGCGATCACCCTGCCCACCGATCCCGACCGCCGCCCGGTCGATGCCGGCTATTACGACAATTACGGCATCGACCTGCTGACCGCCTATCTGGACCAGGAGAGCGTGCATGCCTGGATCACCGAGCATTGCGCCGGTGTGGCGATCCTGCAGATCCGGGCCTTCCCCTCCGAGCCGCCGACCCAGCCGGTGGGCGGCGCCGCGCGGGCGCTGCAATTCCTCACCACCCCGGCCGAAGGCATCATGAGCGCCCGCCGCTCCTCGCAGGTGTTCCGCAACGACCAGCAGCTTGCCCAGGCCCGGCTGCGCTACAACGGCGCGCGGGGGCCGGATTTCCTCAAGGTGTTCACATTCGAGGCCAACTCGGACGTGTCGATGAGCTGGTATCTGCGCTGCGACGAACTGCGGGCGCTGGAGCGGCTGCTCTGCCCGCCGGTGCAGGCGGATCTGGTCTGGAAGCCGGCCGAGATCCGGGCGCGGGGGCTGGCGGCCGCGGGCGGCGGCGCCGAGGTCGGCCGCCAGCAGGTCGAGGCCTGGAGCCTGGCGCGCTATGGCGACGATTACGAGGCCTTCATGGCCGCCCTGCAACGGCGCGAGCCGGAGGCGCTGTGGGCGCAATTCGTCCATCACCGCGCCAAGATCGCCGCGACCTTCGACGAGCTCGCGGCCTTCTGGCGGACGGCCGGGGCGGGTGTCGTCGGTTCCTGAGCGGCGCCTAAGCTGGTGCTGAATTTGGGCGGCCGCCGATTGGATAAGGGAGCGGGCGTTCACCGCCACGCTCGCTTGTCCCTCTCGGCAGCGGGTAGGGTGCCGCCTTCCTGACGGCAGGCGAGGGTTGCCGCGCCGGCATCGGTCGATCCTGCGGAGCGGCAAAAGGGGCCTGATCGGGAGCCGCTGGCGCGGCCAGCGTCGGAGGGCAACCGAGAGCAGAGACAGCGGCTGCCGCTCCATTCGGTCGCAAGGGTTTGCGGCAGTCCCTTGGGAGCCCGGACCGCAAAGGGACTGCCGCGGCGCCTCCCGCCCGAGCGGGCTTACGGGACCTCGCAGCTGCCCATGGCGCTGTCGAAGGGCTGGTCGGTTTCCTCCAGGCTGCCCTCGTCGATCTGGATCGGGCGGAAGGGTGGTTCCTCCTGCGCCGCGGGCTGGACCTGCGTCAGCCGGTAGCAGCCGGCGAACACGGTCTCGCTGCCGTCGGTGGCGGTGGCCTTCAGCGCCACCGGCACCGAGGCATGGATCGAGCCGGCGGCCCCCTCGGTCTGCACCTCGCCGATGCGCAGGGCAACGGTGTCGGTCTCGGCATAGCCGGCGATGAACTGGTCCAGCGGCGGCGCGGTGTCGGGTTTGAAATAGCTCCACCCGCGCAGGTATTCGTGGCGGGCAATGGCATTATAGAGCGAGGTGACCACCCGCTCGGGTGAGGAGCGGTCGTCGATATACTGGTCGCTCTGGGCCAGTGCCGGCGGTGCGGCGAGGGCGAGACAGAGGGCGAGAAGGGGGCGCATGGCGGTCTCCTTTCCTGGCTTCGCCGGCCCAACGCACCGGCGCGACAAGCGATCCCCGCCAATGGACCACGTTGCCGAGAGCGTGGGGTGAGCCGTGCGGGAGTACCGGTTCGGGTCGGGCTCTCAAACTGTGGAGTAGCCAAGGGCGACGCTCGCCGTTCCGTAGCGGTGTCCGCGGCGCCCGGCGTGCGGTGAGCCGGGCCGGAGATGGAGGCTTGGCTTGCGCCGCTCACCTCCTGCGGCGGCTGCGCGTTGCGCTGCCGTTCCGGGGAGCCTGGCGCATCCGATGCCGGCCGGCCACATTGCCAAGAGTGCCGGGTGAACCGGACCGAAGGTGTGGTCTGTGCTTGCGCCGAGCACGCCGCCCGCCGGCATGCCCCGTCTCGGTCTGTCGCCTGGCGGCCCATGCAGGCGGCCACGCTGCCTAGGACACCCCCGGTAAGCCGAGCCGGAGGTTGCGTCGCTCATGCGGTGGGACGGGTGCGGTTCGCTCCGACACGATGGTGGGGCGTCCGATGCAGGCGGCCGTGCTGTCGAGGGCGCCCGGCCGGAGGTTGCGTCGTTCATGCGATGCGACGGGTGCGGCTCGCTCCGACCCGATGATGGGTCCGGTGTAGGTGGCATGCTGTCGAGGGCGCCCCGGTGATCCGGGCCGGAGGTTGCGTCACTCATGCGGTGGGACGGGTGCGGCTCGCTCCAACCCGTAAGCTGGCTGCGGGTGCGGCCTCCGCTTGCCTTGCCCGCGCCCCGCGCCGGTCCGGCCGGCCGCCTTCACGGTGATGGCGCGGGCGCAGAGATGCAGAAAGGCCCGCCGGGGGGGGGCGGGCCTTTCCATGCCTTGCGGCCGGTCAGAGGGTGGCGGCGGTGGCGCGCAGCTCGGTCAGGACCGGCGCCTTGGGCAGCCACATCGCGTCCCATTTCTCGATGATCTCGGCGGTGTTGTCGAGATTCACGTCCACCACCTTGATGCCGGTGTCGCGGAAGTTCTGCAGCAGCGTCGCCTCGTTCGCGACCACGCTGTCGATCTGCTTGTCCAGCTCCTCGCGGGTCAGGCGGGTGATCAGTTCGCGGTCGGCCTCCGGCACCCCCTGCCAGACCCGGCCCGAGGCCAGCGCCACGCAAGGCATGAACAGCGCGTTCAGCCGCAGCATGGTCTTGGACACCGTGTCGAAGCGCTGGTTCCACGAGAAGTCCAGATCCGCCTCCAGCCCGTCCACCTGGCCGTTCGACATGGCGTCGAACACCTGCGGCGTCGGGATCGGCGTCGGCGCGGCGCCCAGCAGCTGGTAGAAGTCGCGATAGGCCGGCGTCGTGTTGATCCGCAGCTTCATGCCGTCGATGTCCTCGATGCCGCTGGTCTCCTTGCCGGTGAACACAACCCGCAGCGTGGTGATGCCCCAGCCCAGGCCGATGGTGCCGGTCTCGGCCGGCAGCACATCCAGCAGCTTCATGGCGATCGGATGGCGCACCAGCGCCCCGACCTTCTCGGTCGTCGGCACCAGCCAGGGCGCGTTGATCGCCGCCACCTGCGGGATGCGCGAGCCCAGCTCGGCGGTCATGATCCAGGCCAGGTCCAGCGCCCCCGACTGCATCTGTTGCAGCATGGCGCCCTCGTTGCCCAGCTGGTTCGAGGGGAACACCTGCAGCGTCAGGCGGTTGCCGGTCTCCTCGGCCAGGCGCTTGCCCACCGCCTCGGCGGCGACGTTCCAGGTATGGCCGGGCGGGGTGGTGATGCCGAGGCGATAGACCTTGGCGTCCTGGGCGCGCAGCACCGAGGGGGCGAACAGGCCCAGCGCGGCGCCGGTCGAGGCGGTGGAGAGGAAAAGGCGGCGGTTGATGGTCATGGCGTTGGTCCCTGAAGGTGTCGGTTATTTGAGGAAGGTCGAAAGCGCCGGGAAGATCGACAGGATCACCAGGATGATGCAGCTGATGATGAAGAAGGGCAGGGTGACGATGAACATCTTGCCCGGCTTGGCGCCGGTGACGGCGGCGGCGACGAAGAAGTTCAGCCCGACCGGCGGCGACAGGAAGCCCAGCACCAGGTTGATCACCGCCACCACGCCGAAATGCACCGGGTCGATGCCGTAGACCTCGGTGGCGATGGGCAGCAGGATCGGCACCGTCATGATCAGGCCGGGCGCACCGTCGATCACCGTGCCGATGACCAGCAGGATGACGTTGACCAGCAGCATGAAGGTGATCGGGTCGCTGGCGATGGTCTGGATCCAGGCCGCCACCCGCTGCGGGATCATGCCATAGACCAGCACCCAGGAGAACACCGCCGCCCCGGCGATCAGGAACAGGATGCCCGCCGACAGCACCGCCGCCTTGACGAACATGCCCGGCAGCTGCGCCAGCCGCAGGTCGCGGGTGATGCCCCAGCCGACGCCGGCGGCGGCGACCACGCCCATCGCGGCGGCCTCGGTCGGGTTGGCCAGCCCGGTCAGGATCGAGCCGACGATGACCACCGGGATCAGCAGCGTCGGGATGGCGCGGGCGATGATGCGGATGCGCTGGGGCCAGGTCAGCCGCTCGCCGCGGGGATAGTTGTAGACGAAGCCCATCAGCGCGATGATGATGCAGAAGGCCACGGTCAGGATGATGCCGGGAATGATGCCGGCGGCCAGCATGGTGCCGACCGGCACCTGCGCCATCACCGAATAGATCACGAACATGATCGAGGGCGGGATGATCGGCCCCAGCATCCCGGCATAGGCGGTCAGCCCGGCGGCGAAGGTCTTGTCATAGCCCTTGCGCTCCATTTCCGGCACCACCATCTGCGACATCAGCGCCACCTGCGCCGCCGCCGAGCCGAGGATCGAGGCCACGAACATGTTGGCCAGCAGGTTGACATAGGCCAGCCCGCCCTTGAGCGCGCCGACGAAGGCCATGGCCATGTCGATCAGCCGCCGGGTGATGCCGCCACCGTTCATGATCTCGCCGATCAGAATGAACAGCGGGATGGCGATCAGCCCGTAGCTGTCCAGCCCCATGAACATCTGCTGCGGGAACGAGGTGAACAGCACGGCATTGCCGCTGTCCCAGATATAGATCGCCGCGGTCATGCACAGCACGATGGAGATCGGCAGCCCGATCAGCAGCAGCAGGGTGAATGCGCCAAAAACGAACATCAGACGGCTTCCTCGGCGCTGTTGGTCAGGGCGATCTGCTGGCGGCGGGCGGCCAGGCCGAGATCCTCGAGCAGGTTGGCGGCCAGATGCAGCGTCATGGTCAGCGCAAAGAGCGGCAGCACCAGATAGACCACCCAGCTCGGCCATTCGAGCGTCTGGGTGTGTTCGGTATAGAGGAAGTTGAAGGATTTGGCGGCATAGGCGCGGGCGTCGAAACCCTCGGCGGCGATGCCCAGCGGGTCCATCCAGCGCCAGCACATCACCAGCAGGCCGATGCCGAAGATGAGGGATAGCGCCGAGGCCACCGCCTTCAGCCGCGCCACGTTGCGCGGCGCCATCTGGTCGGCGATCAGCGTCACCGCAAAGTCGATGCGCAGACGGGTCATCACCGAGGCGCCGATGAAGCCCAGCCAGATCATGGCGAAGACCGCGGCCTCGTCGACCCAGTAGAGCGGGATGCGCAGGAAGCGCGTGACCACATTGGCGAGGATGATCGCCAGCAGCACCAGCATCAGCAGCCCGGCCACGGATTTCTCGACCCGCATCACGGCCTGGGAGGCGGCGGTGACCGCATTCGCCCATGACCTGCCGGCCGTCCTCTCGCCCCTGTCGCCGCGCATCGCCCCTCCCCGGAAGCCGGTTTGTATAAATACTGTATGCACAGCGGGGTGAGTCAAGCGGGATTCATCGCGCGGTTTGCATCTGGCCGGCGGGGCGGCAGGGCCGGTCGTGCGGGGTCCGAACGCACCGGCGGCGCATGGCGGAAGGCGGATCAGGAAACCGGCAAGGCCCGACGAACATTGCATTCCCCGCCGGGGGTTTCACGCCGCGCGGCGCGTTGCTCCGGCGCCTCCTGCGCGGCGCTGATCGGATGGCGATGCGGCTTCGGCATTCCCGATCACGGAGCTTCGGCCCTCTGCCGCATGCGTGCGCTGCGGCGGGGTCCGGTCCCGCCCGCCGCCGATTCGGCGGGCGGGGCTCCTGCGTCGGGCCACGGCGCATGGCGGCTGCGACCGCCTGGCGAGCAGGCGATGCCAGCGCGATGGCGCCGCAGATGCGCTTCATCAAGCTCGGGGCCGGGATCGCGGACCAACGCCGCGCCGTCCGTGCGGCCGGGCACATGCCGGCCGCCATCGACAGCGCCGGCGTCGGCGTCAGCGAGCGCGAGATGGCGGGGGCATCATGCTGATCGCTGGCCGGGGCCGGTCCTTGGGGCGCGGGGCTTCCGGCTCCCCACGAAGACCCGCAGATGGAGGAAGGCTTTCGCCGGCGGAACGTCGCGGGGCCGGACGTGTCCCACAGAGCAGGAACGGCCGACCGGTGCAGGGCGGTGGCCATGCTCGCAGCCGTTCCTCATCCTGACGAGATGGAAAGGCTTGCATCCCCGGTGTGGTGATTGCGGAGAGCCCTTTACTCCCGGCCAGCGACCCGCCGCGTTCACCTCTTTTCAGCTACCGGCAGGCGGGTTCGGCAGAACCCCCCAGCCAGTCGCAATCCGGCACCAAGACAGCCCCACCCCCACCCGTCATGAACATGTCACCGAAACGCCACGGAATCGCTGCATTTCTTTCCTAAGGCATCCCCGAAGCCGGCGGACCGACCCGCCCGGCAGCTTCAGGAGAAGCCATGAAGAAGCTCGTTGCCGGCAGCATTGCCATGCTTGCCATGTCGTCCTCGGTGATGGCCCAGTCCGCGGTCCAGCAGGCGCAGGATTCCTATTTCGTCTCCGGCCAGCAGCAGCTGGAGCATCAGCTGGGGCTGCAACCCAATACCGGCCGGGCGCGCAACGTGATCTATTTCGTGGTCGACGGGCTGTCGATTCCGACCATCACCGCGGCGCGCATCCTCGAGGGTCAGCAGCGCGGCGTGGACGGCGAATCCAACAAGCTCGCCTTCGAGGAGCTGCTGCCCTATTCGGCGCTGTCGCGCACCTATACCCATGACGCGCAGGTGGCCGATTCCGCGCCCACCGCGACGGCGCTGTTCTCGGGCGTCAAGTCGCTCAACGGCACCATCGGCGTGACCCAGAACGCGGTGCCGGAGGAATGCGCCAGCCAGAAGGGCAACGAGGTCACCACCATCTTCGAGCAGGCCGAGGCCGCCGGTCTGGCCACCGGCATCATCTCGACCGCGCGCATCACCCATGCCACCCCCGCCGCCGCCTTTGCCAAGGTGGCCGGCCGCGACTGGGAGAACGACACCAACCTGACCGAGGAGGCCAAGGCCAATGGCTGCACCGACATCGCCGCGCAGCTGATCGACTGGCCGGCCGGCGACGGGTTCGAGGTGGTCTTCGGCGGCGGCCGCGGCAATTTCATGCTGGCCGAGCAGACCGACCCCGAGGACGAGACCAAGACCGGCGCCCGCATGGATGGTCGCGACCTGATCGCCGAATGGCAGGCCCGCCACAATGACGGCGTCTATGTCTGGAACCGCGAGGGCTTCGACGCCATCGACCCGGCGGCGACGCCGCGCGCCTTCGGCCTGTTCAACCGCAGCCACATGGAATACGAGGCCGACCGCGAGGCGGATGCCGGCGGCGAGCCCTCGATCGCCGAGATGACCGTGAAGGCCATCGAGATCCTCGAGCAGAATCCCGAAGGCTATGTGCTGATGGTCGAGGGCGGCCGCGTCGATCACGCCCACCATGCCGGCAACGCCTATCGCGCGCTGACCGACACCATCGCCGTGGCCGAGGCCGTCAAGGCCGCCATGGATGCCGTGAACCCCGAGGAAACCCTGATCGTGCTGACCGCCGATCACAGCCACGTCTTCTCGATCGCCGGCTATCCGACGCGCGGCAACGACATCCTCGGCATCGCCGGGGTGGCCGATGACGGCAAGCCCTATACCACGCTGGGCTACATGAACGGGCCGGGCGCGCGCCTGGACGAGCCCCGGGCCGACCTGAGCGAGGTGGACACCACCGATCCCGACTTCCTCCAGCAGGCGCTGGTGCCGCTGGGCGAGAGCGAGACCCATGCCGGCGACGACGTGGCCATCCTGGCGCAGGGCCCCTGGGCGCATCTGTTCAGCGGCATCCTCGACCAGCAGGTGGTCTACCATGTCGTGAACCATGCCCTGCAGCTGGATCAGCGCGGCGCGCACTGATCCTCCCGGCCGCCGGGTTCTCCCCCGCCCGGCGGGCCACCCTTTCCCGCAAGGAGCGGCCATGAACCGTCGCCATTTCCTGTCCGCCGCCGCCCTCGGCCTGGCCGCACCGTCGCTCGCCCGCGCCGAAGCGGCGGTGCCGCTGCGCTTTGCCGATCTCTATGTCCGCGGCCGCGAACTCACCCCGGTCGCGGCCGCGCTGAGCGGCCGGATGGTCGAGATGACCGGCTACATGGCGCCGCCGCTGAAGCCCGAGATCGACTTTTTCGTGCTGACCCGCCGGCCGATGTCGGTCTGCCCGTTCTGCGAGACCGAGGCGGAATGGCCCATCGACATCGTGCTGGCCTTTTCCGACCGCCCGGTCGAGGTCGTCCGCTATACCGACCTGATCCGCGTCACCGGCCGCTTCGAGACCGGCTTCGACACCGATCCCGAGACCGGCTTTCTCAGCTATCTGCGCCTGCGCGACATCCGCTACCGGAGGCTGTGAGATGGCCGCCCTCTCGGTGCGCGACCTGCATCACCGCCTCGGCGGCACGACCGAGATCGCGCTGGAGCGGCTGGACCTGATGCCGGGCCGGCTGGTCACGCTGTCCGGCCCTTCCGGCTCGGGCAAGTCGACGCTGCTCTATCTGCTTTCCGGGCTGTTGCGGCCCTCCGCCGGCGTGGTGTCCTGGGATGGCACCGACCTGGCGCGGCTGGGCGAGGGCGCCCGCGACCGCTGGCGGCTGACCCATGCCGGCTTCGTCTTCCAGAACTTCCACCTGATCGAGGAGCTGTCGCCTTTGGACAACGTGCTGGCCCCGGTCTGGTTCGCCGCCTGGCGCGCCCGGCCCTGGCGGGCGCGGGCCGAGGCGCTGCTGGCGCGTTTCGGCGTGCCCGAGGGCCGCCGCCGGGCCGGCCTGCTGTCGCGCGGCGAGCAGCAGCGGGTGGCGCTGGCCCGCGCCCTGATCTTCGACCCGCCGGTGATCTTTGCCGACGAGCCGACCGCCAGCCTCGACGCCGCCGCCGGCGAGGCGGTGGCGCGCGCCCTGGCCATGCTGGCGCGGGACGAGAACCGGCTGGTGATCGCCGCCAGCCACGATGAGGCGCTGCACCGGCTGGCGGATCGCCGCATCGCCATCGACCATGGCCGCGCCGAGGAAAGGCAGCCCGCATGAACCCGTTTCCGCTGATCCTCGCCGCCTTCCGCCGCAGCCGGCTGAGCGCGCTGGTCTTCGTCGCCGTGATCGCCCTAACCGTGGCGCTGGGCATCGCCATCTCGGCGCAGGAGCGCGCGCTGCGCAAGGGCAGCGGCGAGGCCGCCGCCGGCTTCGACCTGATCGTGGCGGCGCCGGGCAGCCAGACCGACACGCTGCTGTCGGTGGTCTATCTCAAGCCGAAGGCCGGCGGGCTGCTGGCGCCGCCGGTGCTGGCGGAACTGCTGGCCGAGCCGCGGGCGGAATTCGTCGCCCCCATCGGCTTTGGCGACAGCTATCGCGGCGATCAGGTGGTCGGCACCACCGCCGATCTGGTGACGCATCTGGGCGGCGGCCTCGCCGAGGGCCGCATCTTCGCCAGCCGCAACGAGGCGGTGGTGGGGGCGCTGTCGCCGGTGCCGCTGGGTGCCCGCATCGAGATCGCCCATGGCGATTCCGACGAGGCCGGCGATGCGGACCTGGCGGTGGCACAGAGCGGGGACCATGGCGGCGGCGCGACGCATGCGGAGCAGGATGCGGACCACGCGGCGCATGACCATGACCACGACCATGCGGACGGCGAGGCGGCGCCCGAAGCGGACGGGAACGCCGGGGTTCATAACCCGGAGCAGGCCGCAACTGCGGACCACGCAGGCGCGGCGGGCACCGCGGATGCCCCTGATGCCCCTGATGCCTGGCAGGAGCCCGGGCATGCCGCAGCGGTGGGTCATGAGCCTGCCGAGGCCGATCATGCCGACAGCCATCTGCATCTGCACGAGGCGGTGACGGTCACCGGCCGGCTGCGGCCGACCGGCACGCCCTGGGACCGGGCGATCATCGTGCCGATCGAATATACCTGGTTCGCCCACAGCCTGCCGCTGGGCCATCCCGATGCCGATGAGGGTCGCATCGGCCCGCCGTTTTCCGCTGCCGACCTGCCCGGCGTGCCGGCGGTGGTGATCCGGCCCGAGACCTACGCCGCCGCCTATGCGCTGCGCAGCGCGTATCGCGCCGAGGGCAGCACCGCCTTCTTCCCGGCCGAGGTGCTGGTCGAACTTTACGCCATCCTCGGCGATGCGGCGCGCATCATGGCGGTGCTGACCCAGGTGGCGCAGATCCTGGTGGTCGTGGCCATCCTCGCCGGGCTGCTGGCGGTGCTGGACCTGCAGCGCCAGCGTTTCGCGGTGCTGCGCGCGCTGGGGGCGCCGGGGCGCTATGTGTTCCTGACCGTCTGGCTCTATATCTGGCTGCTGGTGATGGCCGGGACGCTTCTGGGCCTGCCGCTGGGGCTGGGCGTGGCGCAGGCGGTCTCCGGGGCGATCACCGCGCAGACCGGTATCGCCATGGCGCCGTCGCTGCACCTGCCGGAGTTGCGGCTGGTGGGGCAGGTGATCGGCCTCAGCCTGCTGCTGGCGCTGGTGCCGGCGGCGCAGATCTATCGCCGCCCGGTGGTCGAGACGCTGCGCTAGCCGGGTCCGAAGCGGGCAAAGCCCCGGGCCACCGCCCAGCTGACCAGCGCGTGAAAGCCCAGTGCGATCAGCGTCACCAGCGCCAGCGCCGCAAAGCTGAGGTCGATGCGCATGCGGCCATTGGCATGGATCATCACCGCGCCCAGCCCCTCCGAGCCGCCGACCCATTCCCCGATCACCGCCCCCACCGGCGCATAGACGGCGGACAGCTTCAGCCCGCTGCCCAGCATCGGCAGCGCCATGGGGATGCGGATATGGCGCATGATGCGCCAGCCGCCGGCGCCCATGGTGTAGGCGAGGTCGAGGCAGGCCGGGGCGGTGCGCATCAGCCCGTCGAAGAAGCCGGAGGCGACCGGAAAGAAGCAGATCAGCGCCGCCACCACGATCTTGGCCGCCATGCCATAGCCCAGCCACAGTGTCAGGATCGGCGCCAGCGCGAAGATGGGGATGACCTGCGACAGCAGCAGCACCGGGCGCAGCAGGGCGGCCAGCCGCGGGAACCCGGCCATCGCCACCGCCAGCCCGGCGCCGGCGCCGGCGCCAAGCCCGAAACCGGCGAGGATCTCCGCCCCGGTGCGCAGCGCGGCGCGGGCCAGCGGCGCGCGATGGGCCAGCAGCGCCTCGGCCACCGCCAGCGGACCGGGCAGCAGGAAGGGCGGCAGGCCGGTCGCCAGGATCAGCCCCTGCCAGGCGAGCAGGAAACCGGCGGCCGCCGCCAGGACGGTCAGCACCCGCCTCATCGCCTTGGGCCTTTCCGCCCCGCCGCCCGTGACGGGGAGAGGCGGGGCAGGGTGGCCGCCCGCCTGCCATGGCAGGTTGGGCGAGGATGGGGCCGGTCGCCGGAGCCTCGCCGCGCCCGACCGGGGCAGGTTGCAAAATGTCGGGAGAGCCGCGCGGGGCCGGCCGTGTGAGGGGTGAACGGGTTGCGGGGCCTTTGCGGCATCCGTGAGAGGCAGGCTGCGCGAGGTCGGAAAAACCGGGACCGGCCCAGCCGATGAGGATTGAACGTATTGCCGGAGCCTTGCCGTGCCCGACCGGGGCAGGGTGCACAATATCGAGAGAGCCGAGCGGGGCCGGTCGGGTGAAGGGTGAGCGGGTTACGGAACCTTTGTGGCATCCGCGAGGGGCAGGCTGCGCGAGGTCGGAAAAACCGGGACCGGCCCAGCCGATGAGGATTGAACGTATTGTCGGAGCCTTGCCGCGCCCGACCGGGGCGGGGTGCCCAATGTCGGGAGGGCCGCGCGGAGCCGGTCGGGTCACGGTCGGGCCGTTTGCGGAGCCTCTGCCGCGCCCGAGAGGGGCGGGTTGCGCCGTGCTTGAGGGGCCTAATGGAGGCCGCCGGGGGATGGCAGGGCAAGGGCTCGTGCGGCTTTGCTCGGTCCTTGCCGGGCGGGCCGCTGTTCCGGCGGTTTCGGATGGCCGCCATCGCGCGGGTGCCGCTCATGCCGGCACGTCCGCCACCAGCCGGGCCAGCAGCGCGGCCTGGCAGGCCAGCACCTCGGGATCGGCGGGGGCGCGCGGGGCCGGGGGCCGCGGGGCCGGGGCCTCGCTCAGCCCCGCCTCCGTCAGCACCAGGATGCGGTCGGCCAGGCGCGCGGCCTCGGCCGGGTCATGGGTGACCATCAGCACCGTGCGCCCCGCCAGCAGCCCCGCCGCCAGGTCCTGCATCAGCAGCCGCATCCGCGCATCCAGCGCCGAGAACGGCTCGTCCAGCAGCACCAGCGGCCGGTCCTCCATCAGCGTGCGCGCCAGCGCCACCCGCTGCCGCTGGCCGCCCGACAGCGCCGGCGGATAGGCCGCCGCATGATCGGCCAGCCCGGTGCGCGCCAGGATCGCATCCAGCCGCGCCGCATCCGCCCGCTGGCCGCGCAACCGCGCGCCCAGCGCCGCGTTCTGGCGCACGGTCAGCCAGAGCAGCAGCCCGGCATCCTGCGCCATCAGCGCCACCGGCCCGGCGCCGGCGATGCGGCCCTCGAAACGCCCGCCGATGGGCAGGCCGGCGATCAGCCGCAACAGCGTCGACTTGCCGACCCCGGACGGCCCCAGCAGCGCCGTCCACCGCCCCGGCGCCAGCCGCAGGTGCAGGGGCGGGAACAGCGCCCGTCCGGTCATGAACACCTGCCCCGACAGGGTGGTTGCCGTCATGCCCGGCCGAGGCCCCAGAATCCGGCCTCCAGCCGCGTGGCGGTGGCAAAGCGCGCCGCCAGCGCCTGCCAGCGCGGCAGGGCCTCCGGTGCCGGGCCCAGCCGGTCGGCGACGGCGCGGTCGATCAGCGCGCCGGTATCACGGCAGAGCTGCTGGAACTCGGCGCCGCCATAGGTCTCGATCCAGTCGCGATAGGGGGTGTCGCCGGCCTCGGCCAGCAGCCGGGCGCCGATCTCGCCATAGCCCAGCACGCAGGGCGCCAGCGCCGCCAGCAGGTCGAGGAAATCGCCGGAATAACCGGCCTCCAGCACATAGCGGGTATAGGCGAGGTTTTCCGGCGCCTCCTCGGCGGCCTCCAGCTCGGCTTGGCCGATGCCCTCGGCGGCGCAGATCGAGACATGCAGCGCCATCTCGAAATGCAGCAGCGCATGGACGGTGGCGCTGGCCGCCTGCATCTCGGCCAGGCTGCCGGCCTTGACCACGGCCAGCGCCCAGGCGCGCGAGAAATGCATCAGGAACAGATAGTCCTGGCGCAGATAGTTGAGGAAGGCGGCGCGGGGCAGGCTGCCATCCTTCAGCCCCTCGACGAAAGCGTGCCGCGTATAGGCGCGCCACGGGCCTTCGCAGGCACCGCGCCAGAGCGCGAAGCTGCGGCCGTAATCCGGCGCGCTCATTCCGCCGCCCCCGGGTCCAGCGCCAGTTCCGAGACCGGCAGCGTGTCCTCGATCAGCCCGGCCTCGTGCAGGAAGGCCTCGAAACGGGCATAGCGGCCCTGGTCCAGCGCCGCCGGGCTGTGGGCGAAGCGGGGCAGGGTGTCGGCCCAGGCGCGGGTGTTCAGCTCATCCGACAGGTCGGGGGCGGTGGCCGAGAAGGTGGCGAAGGCCTCCTCGGGGTGGTTGACCATGTATTGCACCCCACGCTCGATGGCGGCGAGGAAGCGCGCGATATGGTCGCGGTCCATCATCATCGGATTGGCGATGAAGATCAGCTCGTCATAGGCGGGCATCCCGGATTCCTCGGGAAAGAAGCAATGGCCGTTGCCGCCGGCCAGCCGCATCTGCGTCAGTTCGAAATTGCGGAAGGCGCCGATGACCGCATCCACCTGGCCGGTCAGCAGCGAGGGGGTCAGCGACCAGTTGACATTGACCATCTCGACATCCTCGGGCGCCAGCCCGGCGCTGGCCAGCATCGCCGCGGCCATGGCGCTCTCCACGCCGGAGACCGAATAGCCGATCCGGCGGCCCGCCAGGTCGGCCAGGCTCTGCACCGGGCCGTCGGCATCGACCATCAGGCAGTTCAGCGGCGTGGCGACCAGCGTGCCGACGCGCACCACCGGCAGCCCCTCATGCACCTGAAGATGCAATTGCGGCTGATAGCTGACCGCCAGATCGGCATGGCCGGCGGCGACCAGCTTGGGCGGCTCGCTGGGATCGGCGGGGGCGATGATCTCGACCTCCAGCCCCTGGTCGGCAAAGAAGCCCTTTTCCTGCGCGATGATGATCGGCGCATGGTCGGGGTTCACATACCAGTCGAGGATCAGGGTCAGCCGGTCCTGCGCGGCGGCGGGCAGGGCCAGCAGCAGGGCGGCAAGGCAGGCGGCGAAGCGGTGAGGTCTCATCGGGTCGTCCTTTGGTCGAGCGGGTCTGGGTCTGTGGAGGAGGAGGCGGGGTCGGCCAGCAGGGCGATGGACCCCGGCCAGTGCGGGCGCAGCCGCTCGGCGGCCCGCCAGGCGCGCAGGCCCGAGCGGCAAGCAAAGACCGCGCGCTGCCCTGCGGCCGGCACCGGGCCGGCGGGGCCGAAATCCTCGACGCGGTGGCGGCGGGCGAAGGGGGCGGCGGCGATCGGCGCCTCGGTGGTGTCGCGAAGGTCCACCACGAAATCATTATCTTGCAGGTTGTTCTTTGCAATGAACGCGAAGGTTTCATCCGGCTCGGGCGCGCCGTCGAACCGGAACGAGGTGCTGCGGAAGCCCTGCATGTCGTAGCGGACCAGCTGTCCCAGCGGCGAGGGCGTCAGGCCCAGCAGGATCGCCAGTGCCATCTGGGCCTGGATCAGCCCCAGCATGCCCACCACCGGCCCCAGCGCGCCGGCAGTCGCGCAGGTGGCCAGCGTCTCGGGCAGGTCGGGAAACACCGCCCGCAGCGAGGGCGCGGTGCCGCAAAACCCGCCGACATAGCCCGAAAACCCCAGCGCCGAGGCCGAGACCAGCGGCCGGCCGGCGGCAAGGCAGGCATCCGACAGGATATAGCTGGCGGCGAAACTGTCGGCGCAATCCAGCGCCAGATCGGCCTGCGCCACCAGCGCCGGGGCATTGGCCGGGGTCAGCCAGCCGATCTGCGGCACCACCGCGACCGCGGGGTTCAGCGACCGGGCGACATCCGCTGCCGCCTCGGCCTTGGGCCGGCCGAGATGCGGGCCATAGATCGGCTGGCGGTGCAGGTTGCCGGCCTCGACGATATCGGGATCGAGCAGGGTGATGCGCCCGATGCCGGCACCGGTCAGATATTGCAGCACCGGCACCCCCAGCCCGCCGGCGCCGACCACCAGCAGATGTGCCCCCGCCAGCCTTGCCTGCCCCGCCTCGCCGATCCCCGGCAGGATCGTCTGGCGGGCATAGCGGTCCATGTCCCTGCTCATGCCGTCACCCGATCGCGCAACCGGACCGCGGGGTCCGGATTCAGGGTCATGGCGATGACGGCCGGCCCCCCCTCGGTGCCGGCGGCGAAGGCCCCCGGCAGGCTGGTCTGGCGGGCATGGCGATCCCTGCTCATGCCGTCACCCGCAGCCAGTCGCGCAGCCGGGCCTCGGGGTCGGCGTTCAGGGTGATGTCGGTGACGACCGAGACCACGTCGGCGCCGGCGGCGAAGGCCGGGGCGGCGCGCTCGATGTTCAGCCCGCCGATGGCGACCAGCGGCATCGTTCCGATCCGCGCCTTCCATTGCGTCAGCCGCTCGACGCCCTGCCGGTGCCATTTCATCTTCTTGAGGATGGTGGGCCAGATCGGGCCGAGGGCGACATAGTCGGGGCGCAGGAACAGCGCCCGGTCCAGTTCCGCCTCGTCATGGGTGGAGACGCCCAGGCGCAGCCCGGCGGCGCGGATGGCGGGCAGGTCGGCCTCGTCCAGATCCTCCTGTCCCAGATGCAGCCAGTCGCAGCCCTCGTCGATGGCGATGCGCCAGTGATCGTTGACCACCAGAATTGCGCCATGCGCGGCGCAGAGGTCGCGGGCGCGGCGGATCTCGGCGCGGGTCTCGGCCGCCGGGCGGTCCTTGATGCGCAGTTGCACCAGCCGCAGCCCCAAGGGCAGCATCCGCGCCAGCCAGTCGGCGCTGTCGAAGATCGGGTAGAAACGCGGCAGGGTCATGCGAGGAACGCCTTTCCGATCACCGGGGTCGAGGGTTCGGCCATGTCGCGCGGCCCCATCGGGTCGGCGCGATAGGCCGCCCGCCCGGCCTCGACCGCCAGCGCCATCGCGCGGGCCATGGCCACCGGATCGCCGGCCCGGGCCACGGCCGAGTTCAGCAGCACGGCGTCGAAGCCCAGTTCCATCGCCTGCGCCGCATGGCTGGGCAGGCCGATGCCGGCATCCACCACCAGCGGCACGTCGGGGAAATGCGCCCGCAGGCTGCGCAGCCCATAGGCGTTGTTAAGGCCGAGGCCGGAGCCGATCGGCGCCCCCCAGGGCATCAGCACCCGGCAGCCCGCATCCAGCAGCCGCCCGCAGACGGTCAGGTCCTCGGTGCAGTAGGGGAATACCGAAAAACCGTCCCCGGTCAGGATGCGCGCGGCCTCGACCAGCCCGAACAGGTCGGGTTGCAGCGTGTCGGTATGGCCGATCACCTCCAGCTTGATCCAGTCGGTGCCGAACAGCTCGCGCGCCATATGGGCGGTGGTGACGGCCTCCTTGACGCTGTGGCAGCCGGCGGTGTTGGGCAGCAGGCGGGTGCCCAGCCCCTGGATCAGCGCCCAGAAATCCTGGCCGCCGCCCTGCTCGCGGCGCAGGGACACGGTGGCGATGCCGGCCCCGGAGGCGCGGAACGCCCCGGCGAGGATGGCCGGCGAGGGATATTGCGCCGTGCCCAGCATCAGCGCGCTCTCCACCTCGGTTCCGTAAAAGACCGGCATGGCTCAGCCCCCCTGCATCGGCGCGACCACCTCGATGCGGTCGCCCTCGGCGATCGCGGTCGCGGCGCGCTGCGCGGCGGGGACGAAGCTGCCGTTGCGGGCGGTGGCGAGCCTGCCGGTCAGGCCCTGCTCGTCCAGCAGGGCGGCGAGGGTGGCGGCCGTGGTCCGGCGCGGCTCGCCGTTGAGGGTGATGTTCATGCGGATACCTCGTCCATGAATTCGGGGATGGCGCCGGTTTCCAGATGCTGGGCCGCCATGCCTGCCACGGCGGGCGACAGCAGGAAGCCGTGCCGGAACAGGCCGTTGGCGAACAGCGTACCGCCGCGCCGGCGCAGGCGCGGCAGGTTGTCGGGGAAGGCCGGGCGGGCATCGGCGCCGGTCTCCAGCACCTCGGCCTCGCCGAAGGCGGGGTGCAGCGCATAGGCCGCCGACAGCAGCTCCAGCAGCGAGCGGGCGGTGACCACCCCGCGCCGGTCGCTTTCGATCATCGTGGCGCCCAGCATGAAGATGCCGTCGCCGCGCGGCACCAGATAGATCGGGATGCGCGGATGCAGCAGCCGCACGGGACGCGACAGGCTCACGTCGGGGCAGCGCAGCACCAGCATCTCGCCGCGCACGCCGCGCAGGTCCGGCAGCTGGTCGCGGGCGGCGAGGCCGCGCGCGTCGATGACCGTCGCCGCGGCGGTGGCGGGCGGGGTGGCATGGAAGGCCACGCCGCGCGCCTCTAGCCGGCGGCGCAATTCGGCCAGCGCGGCGCGAGGCGACAGATGCGCCTCGTCGGCAAGGAACAGGCCCGCGGCGAAACGCCCGGCCAGGTCCGGCTCCAGCGCGGCGATGCCGGCGCCGTCCACCATGCGATAGCCGCGCGCGCGGCGGGCAAAGCGCGCCAGCTCGCCCCGGTCGCGGCCCAGCGCCAGGACCAGCGTGCCGGCGCGCTGCACGCAGCCGCTGTGGCGGTCCCACCAGTCGATGGCGGTCAGGCCCAGCCGCTCGACCGGCTCCTCGGCCGATTCCGCCTCGCAATGCGGCGCCAGCATGCCGCCCGCCCAGAACGAGCAGCCATGCGGGCTGGGCGTGGGCAGGGGGTCGACCAGTTCGACCGCATGGCCGCGGTCGGTCAGTTCGGTGGCGATGGCGAGGCCCATCACCCCGGCGCCGAGGATGCGGATCAGGCCCATGCCGGCACCGGCCAGAGGGCGTGGAAGTGATGCACGGGCCCGTGGCCGCGGCCGACATGCAGCCGGTCGGCGGCGGCGATGGCGCCATGCAGCCAGTCATGGGCCCGGCGCACCGCCTGCGGCACCGCCATGCCCTGCGCCAGCCCGGCGGCGATAGCGGCCGACAGCGTGCAGCCGGTACCATGGGTGTTGCGGGTCGGGATGCGCGGGGCCGAGAGGGTCAGCGGCTCGGGCCCGATCAGCAGGTCGGTGCAGGTGGCGCCCCCGGCATGGCCGCCCTTCATCAGCACCCATTGCGGCCCCAGCGCCCGCAGCGCCCCGCCCTGCGCCCGGCGCGCGGCAAGGTCGGGGGCCGGCTCGGCCGCCAGCAGCTCGGCCGCCTCGGGCAGGTTCGGGGTCAGCACCGTGGCCAGCGGCAGCAGCTCGGATTTCAGCGCGGCGATGGCCTCGGCCGCCAGCAGCCGGTCGCCGGATTTCGCCACCATCACCGGGTCGAGGACCGCCGGCAGCCCGCGCCCGCGCAACCCCTCGGCCACGGCCCGGATCAGGTCCGGGTCGCCCAGCATGCCGATCTTGGCCGCGCGTATGGCGAGGTCGTCGAACACCGCCGCCATCTGCGCGCGCACCATGGCCGGCGACAGTGCCGCCACCGCCGTCACCGCGCGGGTGTTCTGCGCCGTCACCGCGGTCAGCACCGAGGCGCCATAGACCCCCAGCGCGGAAAAGGTCTTCAAATCCGCCTGGATCCCGGCGCCGCCGCCGCTGTCGGAACCTGCGATGGTCAATGCGATCGCCGTCATGTCGTCCCCCCATTTCGACCGGCAGACGGATTTCGGGGGGCATGTGCGCGCAATGCGGCCGCGCATTCAGGCTACCCGTTCCCTCCGCCGGTGCTAACCGGATCAGGTTCGATGGGTCGGCCTTCGCCTCTCAGCCCCGGTCGCGCGGGGCACCCCAACGAGTAATCGCCGCCACGCTAGCCGAGGACGCACCGGGGGGCAAGCCCGGCGATTTGGCGCTGGATGCCGGGGGCGCGGCTGGCTAGGCTGCACCCCGCGCAGCCTGCAAGGAGCCGAGATGAGCCGCTTTTCCATCGCATTGATCCCCGGCGACGGGATCGGCATCGCCGTCACCGAGGCCGCCTGGCAGGTGCTGGTCAAGGCCGCCGGCGCCGAGGGCGTCACCCTGGAGGGCACCACCCTGCCGTGGTCCTGCCAGCATTACCTCGACACCGGCGCGATGATGCCGGCGGACGGGATCGAGACCCTGCGCGGCTTCGACGCCATCTTCCTCGGTGCGGTAGGCTGGCCGGCGCTGGTGCCGGATGCGGTATCGCTGCACGGGCTGCTGCTGCCGATTCGCAAGGCTTTCGTGCAATATGCCAATATTCGCCCGCACCGGCTGCTGCCGGGGGTGGAGGGGCCGCTGAAGACCCGCGATTTCGACATCCTCTGCATCCGCGAGAACACCGAGGGCGAATATTCCGGCGCCGGCGGCCGCGTCCATGTCGGCACCCCCGATGAGGTGGCGGTGGAGACCGCGATCTTCACCCGCGCCGGGGTCGAGCGCATCCTGCGCTTCGGCTTCGAACAGGCGATGCGGCGGCGGCGGCGCCTGGCCTCGGTGACGAAATCCAACGCGCAGAAATATTCCATGGTGTTCTGGGACGAGGTTACCGACCGCCTGGCCGCCGAATACCCGGAGGTGGAGGTCACACATTACCATATCGACGCCATGTGCGCGCGCATGGTGATGGCGCCGGACAGCCTCGACGTGGTGGTGGCCTCGAACCTGTTCGGCGACATCCTGACCGATCTGGGCGCGGCGATCCAGGGGGGCCTCGGCTATGCGGCCTCGGCCAATATCAACCCCTTGGGCGGGCCGTCGATGTTCGAGCCGGTGCATGGCTCGGCCCCCGACATCGCGCATCTGGGCATTGCCAATCCCATCGCGGCGATCTGGTCGGGGGCGATGATGCTGGAGCATCTGGGCGTCCCGGCCGCGGCGGCGCGGGTGATGGCGGCGGTGGAGGCGGCGACCGCGCGCGGCATCGGCACCCGGCCGGGCGCGGACCGGACCGAGGCGATCACCGGGGCCGTGCTGGACGCGCTGGACGGCTGAGATGACCGGGATCACGCTGGCGCCGATGCTGCCGGCGCATCTGCCGGGCGCGGTGGCGCTGTCGCAGGCGGCGGGCTGGCCGCACCGGCTGGCGGATTGGCAACTGGCGCTGGGGCTGGCCCGCGGCGTGGTGGCGCTGCGCGACGGCGTGGTGGTCGGCACCGCCTGCGCCACGCCCTTCGGCGAGGTGGCGACGCTGAACCTGATCATCGTGGCCGAGGCGCTGCGCGGCCGGGGCCTTGGCGCCCGGCTGGTGCAGGCGGCAATGGCGCGCGCCGCACCCCGGCAATGGCGGCTGGTCGCCACCGCGGCCGGCGCGCCGCTCTATCGCAAGCTGGGGTTTCGCGCGGCGGGCGGCATCACCCAGTTGCAGGGGGTGCCGGTGGCGACGGCGGGGCCGGTGCCCGAGCTGGCCGGGCCGCAGGAGGCGACGGCGCTGGCCGCGCTGGACCGGGCGGCCACCGGGGCGGATCGCGCCGCCATGGTCGCGGCGCTGCTGGCGCGGGGGCAGGTCGCCGTGGCGCGCGAGTGCGGCCGGATCGCGGCCTATGCCGCCCGGCGCGAATTCGGGCGCGGGCTGCTGATCGGGCCGGTGGTGGCGCCCTCGGCCGAACTGGCCAAGGCGCTGATCGAGGGGCTGCTGGCCGGCCAGACGGGCCGCCACCTGCGCATCGACATCCCCGATGCCGCCGGGCTGGCGGACTGGCTGACCGCCCGCGGCCTCGCCCGCACCGATACCGGCATCGAGATGGTGCTGGGCGAAATCCCGCAGCCCGCAGGGGGTGCCCTTCGCTTCGCGCTGGCCTCGCAGGCCTTCGGCTGAGGCGCGCCGCGCCCCGCATCACAGGACTTTGCCGGGGCTGGCCGGGATGATGGAGCGTGCCAGCGCGGCGCCACGCCGGCATCGGCCCGGCCGCGCCGGATGGCATGGGCCAGCATCGGCCCCGCGGGTCGAGGCCCGGGCGCTCCGGCGCATCGGCGACCGGGATCGGTTCGCACACGCCCCCCCGCATCACTGGGCTGCGCCGGGACCGACGGGGATGATGGAGAGGACACGCTCATGCCGCCTCCCTGCCGTGATATCCCCCGACAGCGCCGTCGAGCCATGCCCTTGCGCACGGTCGACGCCCCCGGATCTGCCGCCCCACGCCATCGCGCCCATACCCGCGATTACGCCGCGTCGCGGCCGTCGGGGGTTTGGCGCCGGGCTGCCATGCTCCTTGCCAGAATCCCGGCCAGCCCCTAGCATCGCCTGCATTGGACCAGGGAGGGGGAACCAGGTGTCCGATGTCCTGATCGCCGAGGATGAGCCGATCATCCTCGAAACACTCGGCTTCCTGTTCCAGCGCGCGGGGTGGAGCGTGGCCTCGGTCTCGGACGGGGCCGCGGTCATCGACATGGTGCGCCGTACCCGCCCCGGCGTGCTGGTGCTGGACGTGATGCTGCCCGGATGCAGCGGCCTCGACGTGCTGAAGGCGCTGCGCGCCGACCCCGAACATGGCCGCGTGCCGGTGCTGATCCTGACCGCCAAGGGCCAGAGCCGCGACCGTCAGCTGGCCTTCGACCTCAAGGCGGATGCTTTCATCTCCAAGCCCTTCGCCAATGACGAGGTGCTGGATGCGGTGCGCCGGCTGCTGGAACAGCCCAGCGCCGCCGCGGCCAGCGCCTGACCGCAGCATGGCGCCGCGCCCCGACCCCGATGCCCGCCGCCGCCGCCGCGATGCCGCCGCGGTGCTGCCGCTGTTCGGCACCCTGCTGCTGCTGCCGCCCTTCGTGAATCTGTTCGCCCGCAACGCGCTGTTGTTCGGCATCCCGCTGGAGGTGGTCTATCTGTTCGGCGTCTGGACGGCGCTGGTCCTCGGCGCGCTGGTGATCTCGCGGCGGCTGGGCCGCCCGCCCGAGGGCGCCGATGCGGGCGACGCTCCCTGATGCTGTCGGCCGATTTCGTCATCCTGACCGGGATCGGCTATGTCTGCCTGCTGTTCCTGGTCGCCTATGTCTCGGATGCACTGGCGCGGCGCGGGCGCGGGCAGTTCCTGCGCTCGGCCTCGGTCTATACGCTGTCGATCGCGGTCTATTGCACCAGCTGGACCTTTTACGGCGCCGTCGGCACCGCCGCGCGCAGCGGGCTGGAATTCGCCGCCATCTACATGGGGCCGACGCTGGTCTTCGTCGGCTGGTGGTTCGTGCTGCGCAAGCTGCTGCGCATCGGCCACAGCCAGCGCATCACCTCGATCGCGGATTTCCTGTCCTCGCGCTTCGGAAAGTCCAGCCAGCTTGCCGTGCTGGTCACGCTGATCGCGGTCATCGCTATCACCCCCTATATCGCGCTGCAACTGAAGGCGATCATCACCTCGATCCAGGTGATCTCGGTGGGCGAGGGCCGGGGGCGGCTGGCCGGCCTTGACGATGCCACGCTGGGCCTCGGCATCGCCGCCGGCATGGCCGTGTTCACCATCCTGTTCGGCACCCGCCATGTCGATGCGCGCGAGCAGCATCCCGGGGTCGTCGCTGCCATCGCCTTCGAGGTGATCGTCAAGTTCCTGGCCTTCGTCGCCGTCGGCCTGTTCGTGGTGTTCGAGCTGTCGGACGGCCCCGCCGCCATCTATGCCCGCGCCGCCGAGGCCGGTTTCGCCATCCACGAGGCCCAGCCCTTCGGCGCCCGCTGGGTGACGGTGCTGCTGCTCTCGGCCTGCGCGGTGATCTGCCTGCCGCGCCAGTTCCAGGTCACGGTGGTGGAGAATGCCGACGAGGGCCACCTGCGCACCGCCGGCTGGGCCTTTCCGGCCTATCTGCTGGCGCTGAGCCTGTTCACCCTGCCCATCGCCTTTCACGGCCTCGCCACCATGCCCGAGGGCGCCAATCCCGACATGTTCGTGCTGACCCTGCCGATGGCGGCGGGGCAGAACGGGCTGGCGCTGTTCGCCTTCATCGGCGGCTTTTCCTCGGCCACCTCGATGATCATCGTCGCCTCGATCGCGCTGTCGATCATGGTCTCGAACCATATCGTGCTGCCGCTGGCGCTGCGCTTCACCTCGGATCTGGCCATCCATGGCGCGCAGGGCATCGCGCGGCTGCTGCTGCTCAGCCGGCGCATCTCCATCGCCATGCTGCTGTTCCTCGGCTTCCTCTATTTCTGGCTGACCGGCGAAAGCGGCGCGCTGGCGCCGATCGGGCTGATCTCCTTCGCCGGGGTGGCGCAGTTCCTGCCCGCGCTGGTCGCGGCGCTCTATTGGCGGGGCGCCACCGTGCATGGCGCGCTGGCCGGGCTGGCGGCGGGATTCGCGGTCTGGGGCTGGACGCTGTTCATCCCCAGCTTTGCCGCCGGCAACCAGGCGGTGGCGGCGCTGCTGGCCGACGGGCCCTGGGGCATCGCCGCGCTGCGCCCGCAGGCGCTGTTCGGCATGGCGGGTCATGACCCGCTGGTCCATGCCTGCTTCTGGAGCTTTGCGGTCAATGTCGGCACGCTGGTGCTGGTCTCGCTCGCCACCCGCCAGACCCGGCTGGAGCGCATCCAGGCCGGCATCTTCGTCGACGTGTTCCGCAGCTCCGAGGGCGGCGCCGGCCGGGCGATCCGCAGTTCGGCCACGGCGGGCGACCTGTTCTTCCTGGCCGAGCGGGTGCTGGGCTGGGCGCGGGCGCAGGCGCTGTTCGACGAGGGCGGCATCCACCGTCGCGGCCCCCAGCATGACGCCATGGTGCCGCCGGAATTCGTCATCCGGCTGGAGCGCGAGCTGGCCAGCTCCATCGGTGCGGCCTCGGCGCATATCCTGCTGTCGAAGGTGGTCGAGGGCGACACCCTGTCGCTGGAGGAGGTGATGCTGATCGCCGACGAGACGCGGCAGGTGATCTCCCATTCCAACGAGCTGGAGAAAAAGTCGCGCGAACTGCGCCGCATCGCCCGGCAATTGCAGGAGGCCAACGCCAAGCTGCATGCCCTGCACCGGCAGAAGGACGATTTCCTCAGCCAGGTCAGCCACGAGGTGCGCACACCGATGACCTCGATCCGCTCGATCTCCGAGATCCTGATGAAGCAGCCGGACCTGGACGGCCCGCAGCGCGAGCGGTTCGTGGCGCTGGTGCATCAGGAAAGCGTGCGGCTGACCCGGTTGCTGGACGAGATCCTCGACCTGTCGGCGTTGGAGCATGGCGAGCGCGACTGGGAGAACCGCCCCGTCGATGCCGAGGCCACGCTGACCCGCGCCATTGATGTCTGCGAGGCGCTGGCCCGCCAGCGCGGCATCCGCTTTCGCCGCAATTCGGTGCCGGGGCCGGTGCCGATCATGGGCGATGCCGACCGGCTGTGCCAGGTGTTCATCAACATCCTCGCCAATGCCATCGCCCATAACCGGGCGCCGGGGCCGGAGGTGCATGTCGCCTCGCGCATCGAGGGCGGCGATTATGTCGTCGAGATCGCCGACAATGGCGAGGGCATCGCCCCGGAATTCCGCGAGACGGTGTTCGACAAGTTCGTGCGGCTGGGGGCGCCGGCGGCGGGCGGCGGCACGCTGGCCGGGCTGGGGCTGGGGCTGAACATCAGCCACACCCTGACCCAGAAACTGGGCGGCGAGATCGCCCTGGTCGACGGCCCGCTCTCGGGCGCCTGCTTCCGCATCCGCCTGCCCTTGCCGGCAGCAGGGACGCAGCAACCCGACCGGCGCGCCACCTTGCACCCGTAGGGTGCTTGCTCGCACGCACCGTTGCTGCCTTGCGCCATGCGGGATGGTGCGTGCAAGCACGCACCCTACGGGTGGTAGGCGTGGCAAGGGGGCGCGGATTTTGTGCCCGGGGGCGGGCGGGCGCATGGCGGGCGGATCGGTGTGGAGGAGATGGCTTGCCCGCTGGCGGCTTCGGCGCCGCTCAGACCGGGCTGCGGGCCTCCTCCTGCCGGTAGGCGCAGGTGTCGCGGATGCAGAGCGGGCAGGACGGGCCCACCGGCACCCGGATGCGCGTGTCGTCGAGATTCAGCCCGGCGGCATAGACCGTGCGCTCGGCATGGTGGATGCCGCAGGCCAGCATCACCGAGAAGGCCAGCGGCTGCTCCTGCCAGGTCGCCACCCGCTTCGGCACCGACTTGGCGATTAGCAGGAAGCGCTGGCCGTTGGGAAATTCGGCCACCTGCCGCACCACGCCGCTGGTGCCGGCGGTCTGGTAGATCGGCCACAGCACGCAGCCATGGCCGCCGCCCGGCAGCCCCAGCCCCGGCAGCGGAAAGCGCTTGGTCAGCCGCCCGGAGGGATCGGCGCGCAGAAAGCCGAAGGGCACGCCCTCGGCGCCGGGGCGGCGCAGCGTGGTCAGGCGGTGGGCGACCTGCTCGAAACTGGCCAGATAGAGGTGGCTCAGCCGGTCCACGTCATAGGCATGGGCCTCGGCCGCGGCGCGGAAATCGGCATAGGGCATCATCATCGCCCCGGCCGCATAGGAGGCCAGCGCCGCCAGCGCCGCCGCCCGCACCGAATCGCCGTCGAGGTCCAGCTGCCGCATCTGAGCCTCGATGGCTTCGGCGCCCTCGATCTCGGCGATCTGGCGGCACATGCCGAAGATGCGCGAGGCCATCGGCGCCGAGGCGCGCAGCCACAGCACCCGCCCGGCCATGTCCATCCGCGCCTGCCGGGCCAGCCGCAGCGGCGCGGTGCCGTCCTCGGGCTGCTGGCGGCAGACGATGGCATGGCGGTCCCGCAGATGGGCCAGCAGCGCCGGCTCGCCGAAGCTGCCGGCGATGCCGGCGCGCAGGCGGTCGGCCAGGTCCTCCAGCGCCGGGAAATGGTTGTTGGCGGTGATGAAGGCATCCTCGATCTGGCGCAGCGCCGAGATGCCCCGGCGCCGCACCGTCGCCTGGTCGAAATGCCCGACCAGCGAGCGCATGACCTTGCTCAGCTCGCGCGCCTCATGCGTCACCGCGCCGGTGAAGCGGCGGCGGTCGGCCTCGGTCAGGTCCTCGACGCCGCCGATGATCTCCACCCCGGAGCGCAGGCCGGTCAGCCGGTTCAGCACCTCGTGCAGCATCTGCGACAGCAGGGGGTCGGAGTTGAAGCGGATGGCGAAGCTCTCCACCTCGGCGGCGGTCTGGCTGCCGGCGCGGTGCAGCCGGATCAGCGCCTGCGCCACCTCGGGAAAGCGGGCCACCAGCTCGCGCAGGTCGGTATCGGCCACGTCGATGCCGTGCAGGATCGGGTCGTCCAGCGCCTCCTGGGCGATCTGGATCAGCTTCTGCTCGCGCGAGCCGGAGAGTTCGTCGAGGCCGAGATGCAGATGCCCGGCGATGCGCATCAGCAGCGCGCCGCCCACGTCGCGCTTGGAGCTTTCGATCAGGTTCAGATAGCTGGGCGAGATGCCGACCAGCCGCGCCAGCGCGGCCTGGGAGATGCCCATTTCCAGCCGCTGGCGGCGGATGCGGATGCCCACCGGCGCACGCATGATGCTGCTTTCCCTCCCCTCGCGATCCTGTCAATCATTGACAAGAATATCATACTTATTCGTGATGTTTTACAAAAAATCCCATATCTATCAGTTTATTGTTGAGATCGTTTCAGCATTGGCCTCCCCTATGCAGCATAGAACGGTGTCAAGCCGGAACCAAGGGGAGGATGGAAGATGTCGAAACTGATCGTGAGCCGCCGGCGGATGCTGCGGATCATGGGCGCCGGGGGTGGCGCGGCGCTGGCCACCCCCTCGTTCTTCACCCGCGGGGCCTGGGCGCAGGATTTCTGCAACAGCCCCGAGGCCACGGGCCGCATCGTCTTCGGCTTCAACGTGCCGCAGACGGGCTCCTATGCCGAGGAGGGGCTGGACCAGCTCAAGGCCTATGAGCTGGCCGTCAAGCATATCAACGGCGAGGGGGACGGCGGGCTGCTGAACACGCTCAAGCCGCTGTCGCTGAAGGGCAACGGCGTGCTGGGCAAGAAGGTCGAGTTCGTCTCGGGCGACACCCAGACCAATACCGACGCCGCCCGCGACGGCGCGCGGCGCATGATCGAGCGCGACGGCGCCATCATGGTCACCGGCTCGGTGACGTCGGGCGAGGCGATCGCCCAGCAGTCGCTGTGCCAGGAAATGGGCGTCATCTACATGTCCGGCCTGACCCACTCCAACGACACCACCGGCAAGGACAAGCGCCGCTACGGCTTCCGGCATTTCTTCAACGCCTATCAGTCGGGCGTCGCCATCGCCCCGCATCTGGCCGAGGCCTATGGCCGCGACCGCCGCGCCTATCACCTGACCGCCGACTATACCTGGGGCTGGACGCAGGAGGAATCGATCAAGAACGCCACCGAGGCGCTGGGCTGGGAAACCGTCGCCACCGTGCGCACGCCGCTGGGGCTGGGCGATTATTCGCAATACCTGACCCCGGTGCTGAACTCGGGCGCCGATGTGCTGATCCTGAACCATTACGGGCACGACATGGTGAACTCGCTGCCGCAGGCGGTGCAGTTCGGGCTGCGCGACAAGCAGGTGAACGGCAAGAATTTCGAGATCGTGGTGCCGATGTTCTCGGAGCTGATGGCGGTGGGCGCCGGCGATGCCGTGCGCGGCATCATCGGCACCTCGAACTGGCACTGGGCGCTGGACGATGCCGGCACCCAGGCCTTCACCAAGTCCTATGGCGAGGCCTATGGCACACCGCCCTCGCAATCGGCCCATACCGGCTATGTGCAGGCGCTGCTCTATGCCGATGCGGTCGAGCGCGCCGGCACCTTCTATCCGCCGGAGGTCATCAAGGCGCTGGAAGGCCACGAGTTCGACGGCATGGGCAACGGCCCGACGCTGTATCGCGACAGCGACCACCAGTGCTTCAAGGAGGTCCTGGTGGTGCGGGGCAACGAGAGCCCGACCAGCCAGTACGACGTGCTGAACGTGATCGGCCGGGCCTCGCGCGAGGAGGTCACCTACGACCCGGAGATCTTCGGCGGCGAGCTGGGCCCCTACGAGCCCAACCAGTGCTGATCCGGCCCTGACCGCGGCCCGGCAGGCGGCGCGTCCGCCTGCCGGCGCCGATCCCGTTTTCGTTCACCAACAGGCCCCGGACGCGACCGTCCGGCAGGGGGGACCATGAACGCGTTTCTCGCGCAACTGCTCAACGGGCTGGACAAGGGGGGGGCCTATGCGCTGATCGCGCTGGGCCTCACGCTGGTCTTCGGCACCCTGGGCGTCGTCAACTTCGCGCATGGCGCCCTGTTCATGCTGGGCTGTTTCTGCGCGGTCGCCTTTCGCTATCTGATCACCATCGAGACCGTGACCACCGACCCCACTAAGCTGTCGCCCTGGGGCCAGCCGCTGGAGGTCCGCACCCCGGTCGTCCAGAACTGGCTGGGCGATTTCGGCGCCGTGCTGGTCGATTACTCGGTGCCGTTCTCGATCCTGCTGACCGTGCCGGTGATGCTGGCCATCGGCATCGCCATGGAGCGCGGGCTGATCAAGCATTTCTACAAGCGCAGCCACGCCGAGCAGATCCTGGTGACCTTCGGCCTGGCCATCGTCATCGGCGAGATCGTGAAAAGCACCTTCGGCCCCAATCCCTGGCCGCAGCCGATCCCCTCGGACCTGCGCTCGGCCGCCGATATCGGCCGCTGGCTGGGCATGGCGCCGGGGGCGCTGACCTATCCCTGGTGGCGGATGATCTATCTGTTCTTCTCGCTGGCGGTGATCGGCGGGGTGTTCGCCTTCCTGCATTTCACCACCTTCGGCATGGTGGTGCGCGCCGGCATGGCCGATCGCGAGGCGGTGGGCTTCCTCGGCATCGACATCGACCGCCGCTTTACCATCGTCTTCGGGCTGGCGGCGGTGGTCGCCGGGGTGGCGGGGGCGATGTATACGCCGCTGCTGCCGCCCAACTATCAGATCGGCATGGATTTCCTGGTGCTCAGCTTCGTCGTCGTCGTCGTGGGCGGCATGGGTTCGCTGCCCGGCGCGGTGCTGGCGGGGTTCCTGCTGGGCATCCTGCAAAGCTTCGCCTCGATGACCGAGGTCAAGTCGCTGATCCCCGGCATCGACCAGGTCATCATCTATCTGGTGGCGGTGGTGATCCTGCTGGTGCGTCCCCGCGGCCTGATGGGCCGGCGCGGCGTGATGGAGGGCTGAGCCGATGTTCCATCTTTCCCACAAGGACAAGGTCAAGCTGGCGATCTTTGCCGCCGTGGTGCTGGCCATGCCGATCTGGCTGGCGCCGCTGGGCGCCGCCTATCCCGGCCTGATGCAGAAATTCGCCATCTATGCGATCTTCGCCATCGGCTTCAACATCCTGTTCGGGCTGACCGGCTATCTCTCCTTCGGCCACGCCGCCTTCCTCGGCGTCGGCTCCTATACCGCGGTCTGGTCGTTCAAGCTGCTGACCATGGACATCATCCCGGCGCTGATCTTCGCCACGCTGCTGGCCGGGGTGTTCGCGCTGGTCATCGGCTTCTTCAGCCTGCGCCGCACCGGGATCTATTTCTCCATCCTGACGCTGGCCTTCGCGCAGATGTGCTACAGCCTCGCCTATTCGGTGCTGACGCCGATCACCAATGGCGAGACCGGCCTGCTGCTGGCCCGCAACGATCCGCGGGTGATCGACGCTGCCTTCGGTGCCGCCAGCGGCGGCGAGGGGCTGCCCACGCCCTCGCTGCTGGGCAATGCGGTGACCGGCTATTTCGGCTTCTACCTCTGCGCGGCCATCCTGATCCTGGCCTTCTACATCTCGCAGAAGATCTTTGCCTCGCCCTTCGGCCTGGCGCTGCGCGGCATCAAGTCGAACCAGACCCGGATGATCTATACCGGCTTCAACACCCGGCCCTACATGCTGGCGGCATTCGTCATCTCCGGAATGTTCGCCGGCTTGGCCGGGGGGCTGCTGGCTGTCACCGACCCCATCGCCGGGGCCGAGCGCATGCGCTGGACGGAATCGGGCAATATCGTGCTGATGACTATCCTCGGCGGGGTCGGCACCCTCAGCGGTCCGGTCATCGGCGCCTGGCTGATCGAGTATTTCGAGAACATCTTCTCGGCCATCAACCGCAACATGCTGAACGCCGCCTTCGACTTCCTGCCCGACGGGGTGCAGGCGGCCACGGTGTCGGTGCTGTCGAAATTCGTCGGCGAGGGCTGGCACCTCACCCTGGGCCTGCTGTTCGTGCTGATCGTGGTGTTCCTGCCCGGCGGCGTGGTCGAGGGCTTCCAGCGGCTGATGGCCCGGCTGCAACGCAGGAAACCGGGCGGCGGCGACCGCAAGGGAGGGTCAGGGCAATGATCGAGGCGGTTCCGAACATCGTCCTCCACGCGGCGGACGTGCACAAGAACTTCGGCGGGCTGCGCGCCCTGTCCGACATCGACCTGCAGATCGAGGAGGGCAAGACCCACGCCATCATCGGTCCCAACGGCGCCGGCAAGTCCACGCTGCTCAATGTCATCATCGGCCGCATCCCGCCCAGTTCCGGCGCGGTGGTGTTCGACGGCACGGTGCTGACCGGCAAGGCCCCGCACGAGATCAACCAGCTGGGCATTTCCCGCGTCTTCCAGACGCCGGAGATCTTTGCCGACCTCTCGGTGCTGCACAATGTCATGGCGCCGGCCTTTGCGCGCCGCGACGGCGCCTTCCGGCTGAACCTGCTGCGCAGCACCGCCCGCGAGGCCGAGATCCGCGACGAGGCCGAGGGGCTGCTGCATGATTTCGGCATGGCCGAGCGGCGCCACGACCATGCCGGGGCGCTGTCGCGCGGCGACAAGCGGCGGCTGGAGCTGTGCATGTGCCTGATCCAGCACCCGCGCCTGCTGCTGCTGGACGAGCCCACCGCCGGCATGTCGCGCCACGACACCAACACGACCATCGAGCTGCTCAAGCATATCAAACAGCGCGGCATGACCAATGTCATCATCGAGCACGACATGCATGTGGTGTTCTCGCTGGCCGACCGCATCTCGGTGCTGGCGCAGGGGCGCATCATCGCCTCGGGCACGCCCCAGCAGATCAAGGAGGATCCCAAGGTGCAGGAAGCCTATCTGGGGGGGACGGTGGAATGAACGCGGCACCCGCTACCGGCCCGGCGCCGGACGCCTTCTTCGCCCTGCGCGACGTGCATGCCTATTACGGCGAAAGCTATATCGTGCAGGGGGTCAGCCTCGAGGTCCGCAAGGGCGAGGTGCTGGCGCTGCTCGGCCGCAACGGCGCCGGCAAGACCTCGACGCTGCGCGCCATCGCCCGCGCCGACGCGCCGGCGGTGACCCGGGGCGAGATCTGGCTGGAGGGCCAGCCCATCCACCAGATGCAGGCCTGGCAGGCCAGCCAGGCCGGCATCCAGTTGGTGCCCGAGGACCGGCGCATCATCCCCGGCATGACCGTCGAGGAAAACCTGATCCTGTCGCAGGTGGCGCCCAGCAAGGGCTGGGAGATCGAGCAGATCTACCAGCATTTCCCGCGCCTGGCCGAGCGCCGCAACCAGGAGGGGGTGACGCTGTCGGGGGGCGAGCAGCAGATGCTGGCCGTGGCCCGGGCGCTGGCCCGCGAGGTCAAGCTGCTGCTGCTGGACGAGCCTTATGAAGGTCTGGCGCCGGTGATCGTGCGCGAGATCGAGCATATCGTGCAGGACATCAAGGCCCGCGGCATCACCACCATCATCGTCGAGCAGAACGCGGTGGCGGCGCTGCGGCTGGCCGACCGTGCGGTGATCCTCGACTCCGGCGAGCTGGTCTTTACCGGCTCGGCCCAGGAGTTGCTGGAGGATACCGACCTGCGCAACCGCTATCTGGCAATCTGAGGGGACGAGGATGCCGGCCCCGCTGCCCCACACCTCCCTTGCCGCCGCGACCACCCGGCGGGGTCGCTCCGGCCCGGGCCTGTCCGCTTCCGGCGGCGGCGGGCGGGTGGCGCCGGGTGTCCCGCAGACCTGCGCTGTCCCGCTGACGGCGGCGGGCGGCCTCCTCCATCTGCCAAGGCGGGGCGCATGCTTCCCCCGCATTGCCCCGCCACCCGGTCCGGCGGCCGCCCTTCCTGACGGAGCCGCCGCGGGATCGCTCCGGTCCGAACCTGTCCGCTCCGGGCGGCGGAGGACGGGAGGTGCCGGGCGGCCTGCCGATTTGCGCCGTCCCGCTGGCGACGGCGGGCGGCCTTCTCCGTCTGTCAAGGCGGCGCGCATCTTTCCCCAGCATCGTCCCACGTCGCCGCAGCGGTCGCGATCCCTGCGGGGAGCGGCCCGGTGGGGTTGCCCAGGTTCGGGCCTGTCCACTCTGGGCGGCGGAAGGACGGGGGGCGACGTCGGGTACCCCGCCAGTTTGCGCCGCTTCGCTGGTGGCGGCCGACCGCTCCTCCGCCTGCCAAGGTGGCGCGCATCCTTCCCCAGCATCGTCCGTCGCCATCTGGCGCAGCGGTCGCGGTCCCTGCGGGGAGCGGTCCGGTGGGATTGCCCAAGTCCGGGCCTGTCCGCTCCGAGGGGCGGAGGATGGGTGCTTGCGCTTGGTGCCCACCGGTCTGCGTCGCCTCCCTGGCGGCTGCGGGCGGCCTCCCCCGTCCGCCAAGGCGGGGCGCATCCTTCCCTGGCATCGCCCTGCCTCGCATCCGGCGCGGCGATCGCCATTCCTGCCGGGACCGGCCCGGCGGCCTGATCGGACCAGGAGGCGGCACTGCCGGGCCGCCGCATGCAGACCGGCGGAAAGGAGTTCATCATGTCCACTGCATCGCAATCCACCATGGTTCCCCCGCCCGAGGCCTTCGTCTCCACAGCCTACGCCGACCGTGCGACGTATGATCGTCTTTACGGGGAGTCGATTTC
>JBEBVF010000007.1:0-65153 GCA_040392885.1 Paracoccus sp. (in: a-proteobacteria)
GCGCCCTTACCGTCCGAAGCTACGTGTGAACACGCACCCTACGGCCATTTGCCTCATGGGGGTGCACGCTGATGGATTCTGGCGCTGTTGGGCGGGGAGAACCTCGCGCCTTTCATCACCGCCAGATGGTGGGCGCCTGCCCCGTAGGGGGCGTGCTTGCACGTACCTGACCCCTCGCCCGCGCCGTCCCTGCCGCGCCCGGTTTCCAACCCCGCCCGTTATCGGCTAGACCACCGCCACGCCCCCCAGCCCGAGGCAAGCGATGACCGAGCAGCCGACCCCGATGATGGCCCAGTATCTTGCGATCCGCGAGGCCAATCCGGGCGCGCTGCTGTTCTATCGCATGGGCGATTTCTACGAGATGTTCTTCGAGGACGCGCTGGCGGCCTCGGCGGCGCTGGACATCGCGCTGACCAAGCGGGGCACCCATCAGGGCGAGCCGATCCCGATGTGCGGCGTGCCGGTCCATGCCGCCGAATCCTATCTGCTGACCCTGATCCGCAAGGGCTTCCGCGTCGCCATTGCCGAGCAGATGGAGGACCCCGCCGAGGCCAGGAAACGCGGCGCGAAATCCGTGGTTGCGCGCGACGTCGTGCGCCTCGTCACCCCCGGCACCCTGACCGAGGAATCGCTGCTGGAGGCGCGGCGCCACAACTATCTGGCCGCCTGGGCGCAATTGCGCGAGGATTCGGCTTTGGCCTGGGTGGACATCTCCACCGGCATGCTGGCGGTCAGCCCCTGCCCCTCGGCGCGGCTGGCCCCGGAACTGGCGCGGCTGGCGCCCCGCGAATTGCTGGCGGCGGAGGGCTGCGGGCTGGACGATCTCGCCCGTGATTCCGGGGCCGCGCTGACCGAGCTGTCGCCGCTGTCCTTCGACAGCCAGGCTGGCACGCGGCGGCTCTGCGCGCTCTATGGCGTCGAGACGCTGGACGGTTTCGGCAGCTTCTCGCGCGCCGAACTGGCGGCGATGGGGGCGATCGCGGACTATCTGGCGCTGACGCAAAAGGGCGCCATGCCGCTGATCCGGCCGCCCCTGCGCGAATCCGCCACCGGCGCGATGCAGATCGACGCCGCTTCCCGGCGCAATCTGGAACTGACCCATGCGCTTTCGGGCGGGCGCGAGGGCAGCCTGCTTTCCGCCATTGACCGCACGGTGACCGCGCCCGGCGCCCGGCTGCTGGAGCGGCGGATTTCGGCCCCCTCGCGCGATCTGGCGGTGATCCGGGCGCGTCATGACGCGGTGGGCTGGCTGGTCGAGAATCCCGACAGCCTGCACCGGCTGCGCGAGCGGCTGGCGCGGGTGCCGGACATGGACCGCGCGGTGTCGCGGCTGGCGCTGGACCGCGGCGGGCCGCGCGACCTGGCGGCGGTCCGGGCCGGGCTGGCGGCGGCCGTGGAGGTGGCGGGGCTGCTGGCCGGGGCGCCGCCCCTGCTGCGCGAGGCCGGGGCCGACATGCTCGGCCATGACGCGCTGACCGCGCTGCTCGAGGCCGCGCTGGTGGCCGAGCCGCCCTTGCTGACCCGCGACGGCGGCTTTGTCGCCGCGGGCCATGACGGTGATCTCGACGAGACCCGCCGGCTGCGCGACGAGGGGCGGGGGGTCATCGCCTCCATGCAGGCCGATTATGCCGCCCAGACCGGCATCCCCAGCCTGAAAATCAAGCATAACAACGTGCTGGGCTATTTCATCGAGACCACGGCGACCCATGCCGAGCGCATGCTGGCCCCGCCGCTGAACGCCACCTTCATCCACCGCCAGACCATGGCGAACGTGCTGCGTTTCACCACCCAGCCGCTGTCGGAACTGGAGACCCGCATCCTCAATGCCCGCGACCGCGCGCTGGAGATCGAGCGGGCGATCTTTGCCCGGCTGCGCGCCGCCGTGCTGGATCGCGCCGGGGCCATCGGCCAGGCCGCCCGCGCGCTGGCCGAGGCCGATGTTGCCGCCGGTTTCGCCGACCTGGCGTTGGGCGAGGGCTGGACGCGGCCGCAGATGGACGACAGCCGCGCCTTCGAGATCGAGGCCGGCCGGCATCCGGTGGTCGAGCGTGCCTTGCGCCGGCAGGGCGCGGTGTTCGTGGCCAATGATTGCGCGCTGACCAGCGGCGACACGCCGGCCATCTGGCTGCTGACCGGGCCGAATATGGCCGGCAAATCCACCTTCCTGCGCCAGAACGCCCTGATCGCGCTGCTGGCGCAGGCCGGGGGCTGGGTGCCGGCGGCGCGCGCCCGTATCGGGCTGGTCAGCCAGCTGTTTTCCCGCGTCGGCGCGGCGGACGACCTGGCCCGCGGGCGATCCACCTTCATGGTCGAGATGGTCGAGACCGCGGCGATCCTCAACCAGGCCGACGACCGGGCGCTGGTGATCCTCGACGAGATCGGGCGCGGCACGGCGACCTGGGACGGGCTCAGCATCGCCTGGGCGGTGATGGAGCATCTGCATGCCGTCAATCGCTGCCGGGCGCTGTTCGCCACCCATTACCACGAGATGACGGCGCTGTCTGCGCGGCTGGACGGGGTCGAGAACGCCACCGTCTCCGTGCGCGAATGGGAGGGCGAGGTGATCTTCCTGCACGAGGTCAAGCGCGGCGCCGCCGATCGCAGCTATGGCGTGCAGGTGGCGCGGCTGGCCGGCCTGCCGCCCTCGGTGGTCGAGCGTGCCCGGGAGGTGCTGGCGGCGCTGGAGGCGGGCGAGCGCGAGGGCGTCGCCGCCCGCCCCGCCGCGCTGATCGACGACCTGCCGCTGTTTCGCGCCGCGCCCCCGGCACCGGCGCCGCGCCCGGCCGCGCCCTCGGCGGTCGAGGAACGGCTGCGCGCCACCAACCCGGACATGCTGACCCCGCGCGAGGCGCTGGACCTGGTCTATGCCCTGCGCGGGGAGTTGCCGCCGGAATAGACCTTCAATCGCGCGCGCTTCGGGCGCATGGTGACGGGGAGCACAAAGGGGGGAGCCATGCAGTTCACCGTCAACGGCAAGCCGCTGGAGGTGGCGCTGCGCCACCTGATGATCGCCGGCTGGACCGGCCGCGACCGGGAGGCGCTGGAGAGCCATATCGCCGAAATGGTCGCCGTCGGTATCGCCGCCCCGGCCACGGTGCCGATCTATTACCCGATCGCCGCGGCACTGCTGACCGGGGAGGAGGTGATCCAGGTGGTCGGGCCGCAGACCTCCGGCGAGGTCGAGCCGATGCTGTTGCAGGTCGGGCGCCGGCGCTATCTGGGCCTGGCCTCGGACCATACCGACCGGGCGCTGGCCGGGCGTTCGATCGGGCTGGCCAAGCAGGTCTGCGCCAAGCCCTGTGCCACTGCGCTCTGGCCCTGGGAGGAGGTGGCCGACCGCCTCGACGACCTGCGCCTGGAAAGCTGGATCATGGACGAGGCCAGCGGCGACTGGCTGCCCTATCAGCGCGGCACCCTGGCCGCGATCCGCCCGCTGGCCGAGCTGGCGGCGGATTCCGGCCTGATGGCGCGGGCCGATGATGGGCCGGCGGCGCTGCTCTGCGGTACGCTGGGCGTGCTGACCGGCGGCGTGCGCGCGGCCTCGCGCTTCCGCATGAGCCTGGTGGACGAGATGCGCGGCCGCGCCATCCGCCACCAGTATGAGGTTGAAGAGCTGCCGGAAATCAGGTGACTGTCCGGGCAATGACGAGGGAACGAGGACTCCGATGAGCACTTATGCACTGGCCATCCATGGCGGCGCCGGCACCATCCTGCGCGAGCGCATGACCCCCGAACTGGAGGCCGAATACCATGCCGGCCTGAACCGCGCGCTGGATGCGGGCGAGGCCATCCTGCGCGATGGCGGCTCGGCGCTGGATGCGGTGACCGCCGCCGTCTGCGCGCTGGAGGACGACCCGCTGTTCAACGCCGGGCGCGGCGCCGTCTATACCTCGGCCGGCAAGCAGGAGATGGACGCCGCGGTGATGGAGGGCGCGGGCCGGCGCGCCGGCGCCGTGGCCGGCATCTTCGGGCCCAGGAACCCGGTGCGCGTGGCGCGGCTGGTGATGGAGCAGACCCCGCATGTGCTGATCCTGCGCGACGATGCCATCGCGCTGGCGCAGGCCAATGAGCTGCCCTTCGGCGACGAGGGTTATTTCCGCACCGAGGCCCGCTGGGAGGCCCTGCAGGCCACGCTGCGCATGCGCGAGGAGGGCGGCCTTGACGACGATCCCGCCCGCCGCCACGGCACCGTGGGCGCGGTGGCCCGCGACATCCATGGCCATCTGGCGGCGGCGACCTCGACCGGCGGCATGACCGCCAAGGCGCCGGGCCGGGTCGGCGATACCCCGGTCATCGGCGCCGGCACCTTCGCCGACGACGCGACCTGCGCGGTGTCCTGCACCGGCCATGGCGAGGTGTTCATCCGCTGGACGGCGGCGGCAGAGATCGCGGCCCGCATGCGCCATGCCGGCGAGGATCTGGAAACCGCCGCCCGCCATGTGGTGATGGAGGATCTGGCGCCCAATGACGGCTCCGGCGGGCTGGTGGCGGTGGACCGCGACGGCAACGTGACGCTGCCCTTCAATTGCGAGGGCATGTATCGCGGCGCCACCGGCTCGGCCATCCCGCGCATGACCCGCATCTACGAGGATTGAGGCGGAGGGCATCGCGCCTCTTTGCGATCTTGCGGGGCCGGCGATGGGGCGGATGGGGCCGACGCTGGTGGCGCTCAACCGCGCCGGCATCGGGTTTCATCCGCCCCGCGTGATGTCGGCGCGCGGCGAGGCGGAATTCGCCGCCCATGCCGAAGGGCTGGAAAGCGGCGCCCCCATCGGTTTCCTGCTGCTGCGCGACGGAGCGGCCCAGGGTGTGGCCAACCTCGACCAGCCGGGCAAGAAAAAAGGGGGACGCCGTGGCGTCCCCCTTTCCTTTTTCTGCCCCGGTCTCAGCGGGCGTAGCGCCGGATGTCGAAGGGCTTGGCGTCCAGATAGGTCGGCTGGCCGGTCATGATCTGCGCCAGCAGTTTGCCGGTCGCCGGACCCAGGGTCAGACCGTGATGGGCATGGCCGAAATTGGCGAACAGCCCCGGCAGCCGGGCCTCGTCCACTGCGCCGATCACCGGGCGCATGTCCGGCAGGCAGGGGCGGCGGCCTAGCCAGGGCTCGGCCAGCTTGCGCTTGCCCAGGTCCAGCAGCTTGCGCGCCCGCCGCTCTGCCCGGTCCAGCTGGATCGTGTTCGCCGGCGCGTTGAAATTGGCGAATTCGATGCCGGTGGTCAGCCGCAGCCCGGCATCCATCGGCGCCAGCACATAGCCGCCGTCGCGCTCCATCAGCGGGTGGCGGGGCATTTCCTCGCGGTCCATCTCGTAGACCATGTGATAGCCGCGCTTGACCTCGAAGGGCAGGCGGATGCCGAACTGGCGCAGGAAGTCGCCCGACCACGGCCCCAGGCAGACCACCGCCCGCGGCGCGTTGATCGAGCCGCCACCATCCAGCGGCACCGTCCACAGGTCGCCCTCGCGCTTGAGCTTGGTGGCATCGCCATGCAGGATCTCGCCGCCGATGCCCTGGAAGACCGCCGCATAGACCCGCACCAACTCGCCCGGATCGGTGACCGTCCACGGGTCCAGCCAGTGCAGGGCGCCGGCGACGCTGCCGGGTTTCAGCGCCGGCTCCTTCCGGTGCAGCGCATCGGCATCCAGAAGCTGCGCCTTCAGCCCGGCTTTGGTGGCATCGGCCAGCATCTGCGGGCCGTTGGCGAAGTCCTTCTGGTCGAGGAAGATCTCCATCCAGCCTTCCTTGCGGATCAGCCGCCAGGCATTGTTGCCCGACATGTCGGCCAGTTCGGCATGCATGCTGGTGCTGGCGTCGATCAGCGGCCGCAGCGCGCGCGCCGAATCGGCCAGCGGGCCGGGCGCCGAGGCCTGGCGGAAATCCCACAGCCAGCGGGCGATCCGGGGCAGGTGCGGCAGCGAATAGCGCATGTCGGAACGGTTGTTCAGTCCGTAGCGGAACAGCGTCCAGACGCCCTGAGGAAAGTGATAGGGGACGATCGAGGAAGCCTCGATCAGGCCGGCATTGCCGTGGCTGGTCTCCTCGCCGGGGCCCTTGCGCTCGACGATGGCGACCTGGAGACCCTCGCGCGCCAGCATCAGGGCGGTGGAGACGCCGACCACGCCGGCGCCCAGCACGATCACATCGGCGCGTTGCTTTCCGGCGGTGCTCATTGCCCGGCCCTCCGCGGCAGGCGGCGAGGTTCCGGCGGGGCCTGGAGGGCGAGGATGGAGCGAGACACGGGAATTCTCCTTGAAAGGGTGCGGGTTGCGGCTGCGCCGCCCGCAATCTGCGGGCAAGCTAGGCGATTTGGCCCCGGTCCCGCAAGCGGCGAAGCGCCACATAAAAACGCCGCTGGGCCAGCGTGGCCTGGCGGTCGCGACGGCTGGGGGCCGGAGGGGGGAGCCGGTGGCGAGGGGCGGCGGTCCGGTCCGGCTCGCGGCCGGGATGCGGCCGCAGTGGCTTGCCGGGCCCGGCCGGTTGGTCGCGACTGCCCGGCCGGGGCATGCGGCGTCCCGGCGGCCTTGGGTCAGGTCTTGCGGGGGGGGGGGCGAATCCTCGCGACCGGAACCGCCGGCTTCGGGGCCGCCGTGATTTCGCAGGGCCGGGGAACAGGCTGGCCGCGATGCCACATGCTTCGCGGCCGTCGCCTCGGCCCGGCGGCGGCGAGTCGGATCTCACAGGAGGCCGGACCGAATTCTGCCACCGGAATCACAGGCTTTCGTGCTGTTCCCGCCGCGACCCGCCCGTCCTCTGCCGGAGGGGTCCGCTTTGCCTTGAGGATCGCGTGGGGCTGCCCGCCGTCGCCGCCCGGCTCCATCACCGCGATGGCAGGGCGGTTTGGCGGACCCGTCTCCCCGGCTACGGCGAGTCGAGCCTTGCCGAACACGGTCGGAGCGTCCGCGGCGGTCTCCCATGGCCTGCCGCGGCCGGCCAGCGCCGTGCTCCCCCGCTACGGCCCTGCCTCAGCCCCGCTTCAGTGCCGCATCGTAGACGCCGCCCGGCGACAGCGTGAACACCTCGCAGCCATCCGCCGTCACCCCGACCGCATGCTCGTATTGCGCCGAGAGCGAGCGGTCGCGGGTCACCGCCGTCCATTCGTCCGCCAGCACCTTGGTTTCCGGCCGGCCCAGGTTGATCATCGGCTCGATGGTGAAGAACATGCCTTCCTCCAGCACCGGGCCGCGGCCCGGCTGGCCGTAATGCAGCACGTTCGGCGGCGCGTGGAACACCCGGCCGACGCCATGCCCGCAGAAATCGCGCACCACCGACATGCGGTGGCCTTCGGCATGGGCCTGGATGGCGGCGCCGATATCGCCGAAGGTGGCGCCGGGGCGCACCGCGGCGATGCCCTTCATCAGCGCGTCATGGGTGACCTCGATCAGCCGCTGCGCCTTGATCGGCGCCTTGCCGGCCACATACATGCGCGAGCTGTCACCGAACCAGCCGTCGACGATCACCGTCACGTCGATATTGGCGATGTCGCCCTGGTGCAGCACCTTGTCGCCGGGGATGCCGTGGCAGACGACATGGTTGACGCTGATGCAGGAGGCGTGGCGATAGCCGCGATAGCCGATGGTGGCCGAGGCCACGCCGAGCTTGCGGATATGGTTCTCGATGAAGTCGTCGATCTCGGCGGTGGTGGTGCCGGGCTGGACCAGCGGCCCCAGCAGGTCGAGGATGCCCGCCACCACCTCGCCCGCCCGGCGCATGCCGGCGAAATCCTGCGGGTCGTGGATGCGGATCCCTTCGCGGGTCAGGCGGGCGTCGTTCATCATGGTCCTCTTGCGTATCCCGCCCCGGATTTAGGCGCGCCGGCCCGGATTTGCCAGCCCTAGCGGAGTTTGGAGCCGTGATGAGGGGGGTGCGGGATTCCTGCGCACCGGCGATTCTGCGGTGGTTCGGGCCACAGGCCTGGCCATGGCAAGCCGCAGGAGGCGGCGGATTGATGGTCCCTGCACCGGATCGGTAAAGCGTATCGTGTCGTGTTTCTGTTACGGGAACCGCGGGTTCATGAAAGCCCTTTTCTGCCATGGTCAGCCAGGAATGGGGAATTTCCCCGGTGGTGATTGAGGCTCTATATTTCAATGGAAATGGAGAATGAAATCAAGGTCGGGTCATGGCCGTCTGTTTCTGGCGTGATTCTGCGCCATCTGCCGTCTGATACCGCGCAGAAAGGCAATCACGGCCAATGTTGCAAGGGAAAGGACGCCGCCTCCGAGCGAATAGGAGAGAAACACCCACGGGATGCTCAGTCCGGCATGGAATGCGACCATTGCAGAGACCGCGGCCGCCATCAGGCCCACCGACAGGCAGGCCAGAACCCCTGCGAACCCCCGCTCCGGCGCCTCCGGCTGCCGACAGCCGGGGTCAGAAGGGACCCGTTATCGTAATCTGGTCCGAGATTCGGTTCCCGACGGTCCTGGACTTATAATCATGAGATTTTCCATGCACGAGGGGGATGGAAACCCCCGGGTGACGAAAATGGTCCCTTCTGTCAATGACAACCATTGGGCGTAATGGTGTGGGTTGAATCAACCCATGGAGTGGCCTGACCAACACCGGGCGCCCCTCGTTACCCGGAGAGGCCTCCATGAAAGTTGGTTATGCGCGTGTTTCCACCGAGGATCAGAAGCTCGATCTCCAGATATCGGCCTTGAGACGGGTGGGATGCGGAAGGATCTATGAGGATCATGGAATATCCGGTTCCACCATGATTCGGCCCGGCCTCGATTCCATGATACGTTCGTTGCGCCCCGGGCAGACCCTCGTCGTCTGGCGTCTGGATCGCCTCGGGCGCTCTCTTTCCGGTCTGGTTCAACTGGTGGATCAACTGAATCGCCGCAGGATCGGATTCCAGTCGCTGACCGAATCCCTGGATACGGATTCCTCGGGTGGCAGATTGATATTCCATAT
The DNA here is from genome assembly GCA_040392885.1 of Paracoccus sp. (in: a-proteobacteria). Classification (GTDB taxonomy): domain Bacteria; phylum Pseudomonadota; class Alphaproteobacteria; order Rhodobacterales; family Rhodobacteraceae; genus Paracoccus. Next base: position 8,910 of record JBEBVF010000007.1, read on the forward strand.
CATGGCGGCACTGGCGGAATTCGAGCGCTCGCTCATCAGCGAGCGGACGCGGGCGGGAATGGAGGAGGCGCGAAAGCGGGGGCGGCATGTCGGGCGTCCGCCGAAGATGACGAAGGAGCAGGCGCTGCAGGCGGCGCGCGAATGCCGCGCGTTTCCCCTGGAGGAGGTTGCGCGCCGCTACGGGGTTTCCTCCCGGACTCTGCGGCGGCATATCGGTCATGCGTCAGGAGATTGATGCGCCCCTGGCCCGCCGGGCATCCGAACGGGTTCCCCACATGACGAACCCCGCGCAACCTGCCCCGGCCGGCTACATCCAGCCCTTCCAGCGCAGCAGCAGATAGGTTCCGAGGCTGGAGCCGGCCATGGCCAGCATCGCCAGCACCCAGGCCCAGGGTGCCTGCAGGCCGGGCATGGCGGTGAAGTTCATGCCGTAGATCGATGCGATCAGCGTCGGCGGCACGAACATCGCCGCCACCACAGACAGCATGCGCACGGTGTCGTTCTGGCGCACGTTGATCATGCCCATGGTCGCGTCCAGCGTCAGGTTGGCGCGGTTGCCGAGGAAATCGGCATGCACCTCCAGCGCCTGCACGTCACGCTCCAGCACGTCGACGATCATGCGCAGCGCGCGCGGGCGCTGCTGGCCGTCCGGGGTGGTCGAGTAGAAGGTGAGGATGCGGCCCACCCCCAGTAGGCCGAGGCGGATGCTGGCCATGATCTCGGACTGGATGGCGGTGCGGCGCAGGGCCTCGCGCAGGAAGGCGCCGTCGCGGTGGCGGCCGGTCTCCAGCACCGGCACGATGATCGCGTCGAGGCGGCGGCCCACCTCCTCCAGCAGGTCGGCGAGCCGGGCGATGATCTCCTCGATCAGGCCGAGAAAAACCTGATCGGGCGAGGCGAGGCCGGAGGTGCCGCTGCCGGCACGGCGCGGATAGGTCTCGAACGGGCGCGGCGCGTGGTGGCGCACGGTGACCAGCCGCTCCGGGCCGAGCAGAAAGGTGACCGGCATCACCGCCATCCTATGGGCGGGGGCCGGCCCGGGCAGCACCGCGGTCATCGAGGCCAGGGCGCCGTCATGGTGGAGGCGGTTGGAGATCTCGATCTCCTCCATTTCCTCCAGAGTCGGCACCCGGAGGCCGAGTGCCGCCACGGCGTCGATCTCGGCCGGCGAGGGGGTTTCGAGGTCGATCCAGACCGCCTCGGCCAGCGGCGCACCGGCGGGAAGGGGGACGAGGCGGTCCTCGACGGCGTGATAGGCAGTGAGCATGGCGGCCTCGGCGGGCAATGGGCGCGAAGCCAACGAGACCCGCGCAGGAATGGTTGCGCAAGCCGGACGGGGCCTTAGGGTTCCCGGTCCTCGTCCGGCGTCGGCGCCGGTGTCTCCGCCGGCTTGCCGAATTCGGCGGGGGCGCTGTCTTCGGGCAGGGCGCCGGTGCTGGGCGGCAGGGGGGTGGTGCCGGTCTCGGCCTCGTCGCGCTGGAAGCGGTCCTCGTGCCAGTCGCCGGCCTCGATCTGGCCGGAGGGATAGATCATGATCCCTTGGCCCTGGCGCTTGCCGCCGACGAAGCCGCCCTCGTAGCGGGCGCCGTCCGGGTAGACCGCCACCCCCTGGCCATGCGGGTCGCCGGCCTGCCAGTCGCCCTCATAGCTGAACCCGTCCGGCGAGGTCAGCTTGCCATGGCCCTCGCGGGCGCCCTCGACGAAATGGCCGACATAGACCGAGCCGTCCGGGAAGCTCGCCTGACCCTCGCCATGCTGCAACCCGTCATGCCAGCCGCCGGAATAGACATAGCCGCCGGGCAGGCTCATCCGGCCCAGCCCCTCGTTGCGGCCGCCGGCAAAGCCGCCCTCGTATTCCATACCGTCCGCGTAATGCGCCCGGCCCTGGCCCGCGATCACCCCGTGCTGCCAGTCGCCCTCGTACCAGGCGCCGTCGGGATAGGTGATGCGGCCCTTGCCATGGGGCTGCATCTCCGTCACCGCCCCCTCGTAGCGCGAGCCGTCCGGCCAGGTGATCCGCCCCTGTCCGGTGGCATGGCCCTCGTGCCAGCGGCCCTCGTAGACGAAGCCGTCCGGGGTCTGGAAGCGGCCGGTGCCCTCGCGGCGGTCGGCGGCAAAGCCGCCCTCATAGACGGCGCCATCGGCCAGCGTCAGCCGGCCCATGCCTTGGCGCAGGCCGTCGACGAAATCGCCCTCATAGGTCTCGCCGCGCTCGGCATCGGTCAGCTTGCCCTTGCCGGTCATGGCGCCGGCGGTCCAGCTGCCGTCATAGACCCGACCATCCGGCAGGGTCAGCCGGCCGCGCCCGGCATAATGGCCGCCGATCATGCCGCCCTCATAGACCATGCCGTCGGCAAAGGTGATGCGGGCCTTGCCCTCCTTGACGCCCTTCACCCAGTCGCCGTCATAGCGATAGCCCGAGGGCGTGGTCAGCCGGCCCTTGCCGTGATGGGCGGCGTTGAGGAAGCCGCCCTCATAGACCGAGCCGTCGGCATAATGCGCCACCCCCTCGCCGGTGATGGTGCCGTCGGTCCACTCGCCCTCATAGCTGCCGCCATTGGCATAGGTGATGCGGCCGCGGCCATCGGGGCGGCCGGCGGTGAACTGGCCCTCATAGACCGAGCCGTCGGGATAGGTGGCCTTGCCCATGCCCTGGATCTGGCCGTCGATCCAGTCGCCCTCATAGCGGAAGCCCGAAGGCATGGTGTAGGTGCCGCGGCCGTGCTGGACGCCGTTGCGGAAGGTGCCCTCATAGACGGCGCCGTCGTCATATTCCATGCGCTGCACGGTCTGGGCGGCGGCGGGCGGCACCGGCAGCAGGCAGGCCAGCGCCAAAGCCAAAGCCAGCGCCGGCAGCCTGCGCCTCGCCCCGCCTGCGGTCCTCGCCCCGTCGCCTGCCTTGCCCATGCCCGTTCCCCAGCCTCGTGCCCGGTCATGTAATGCGCCCGCGCCCGCTTGGCAAAGGCTTGCGTCGCCTCGCGTGAGCGGGCACCGGCGGGAGATCCAAGGGCGGGGGCGGCGCTATCCGGCCAGGCGCCAGCCCTCCGGCACCCGGCAATGCCCGTCGAGCAGCCAGTCGGCCAGCGCCTCGCCTGCCCAGGGCGCCATGGCCAGGCCGATCTTGAAGCCGCCATTGGCCACCCAATGCCCGTCGCGCCCCGGCCAGGGCCCCAACAGCGGCGCGCGGCTTTGCGCCCGCGGACGCAGGCCGGCCCAGCGTTCCGCCAGCGGCGCCGCCGCCAGCGGCGGGCAGAGCGTGCGGGCGCGCTCGATCAGGGCCTCCAGTTGCGCATCGGTGGCGGCGGGATCGGCAAAGTCGCGCTCGGCGGTGGAGCCGATGGCCACGGTCCCGTCCGCATGCGGCACCACATGCAGCCCGTCCAGGAACAGCTGTGGCGCCTGCGGCAGCGACAGGCGGAAGCTTGCCGACTGGCCCTTGATGGCGCGGCCGACCGGGCGGCCCAGATCGGCCGACAGCACCTCCAGCCCCTCGGCCCCGGTTGCCCAGATGCAGGGGCCGTCGATGTCGATCCGGTCGGGATGCCGGGGGCCGGCGCCCTCCTCGATCACCCCGCCCTGCGCGCGCACCGCCGCCGCCAGCGCCGCCCCGGCGCCGCGCGGCGAGATGCGGGCGGTCAGGGTATCGAACAGGTAATCGCCGTCGGCCAGCAGCGGATGCTCGGCACGGCGAAGCTGCATGGAGAACCCGGCCGGCCAGTGGCGGGCGGCGCCGGCCAGCCGGGCCGCGACATCGCCATGCGGCGACGAGAACCGGCCCAGCCGCGCCCAGCCGGGATCGACCCCGCCGATGGCCCGGACCTCGGCCCAATAGTCGCCGGCGGCGACCAGCGCCTCCAGCTGGATCTGCTTCTTGTCGTTCCATTGCGTCGGGTCATGCGGGGCCAGCGCGCCGACCTGGCCGCCCGAGGCGCCGGCGCCGATCCGCCGCGCCTCGATCACCCGCACCGTCAGGCCGCGCCGGGCGCAGGCATGGGCGCAGGCCAGCCCGAACAGCCCCGCCCCGATGATGGTGATCCGGCGCATGGCGGCCTCCTTCGTCTCTTGTCCGCCGGGGTGATGCCCGCTAACCCGGCGCCATGCAACAGCCCGACTCGCCCGAACTGGACTGGCGCCCCGACGGCACCCCGGTCTCGACCCGCTTCGACGATCCCTATTTCAGCCTGCGCGGCGGGCTGGCCGAGACGCGGCATGTCTTCCTGGCCGGCAACGACCTGCCGGCGCGGCTGGTGCCGGGCTTTCACGTCGCCGAGCTGGGCTTTGGCACCGGGCTGAATCTGCTGGCGCTGGCGGAAGTTGCGACGGTGCCGCTGCGCTTTACCAGCTTCGAGGCCTATCCGATGACGCCGGCGCAGATGGCACGGGCGCATGCCGCCTTTCCCGAACTGGCGCCGCTGGCGGAGGCGCTGCGCGCCGGACTGGCGCAGGGGCCGCGCTTCCAGTTGGGCGAGATCGCGGTCGAGGTGATCGCGGGCGATGTCCGCGACAGTCTGCCGCGCTGGACGGGGCGGGCGGATGCCTGGTTCCTCGACGGTTTCGCCCCCGCCCGCAACCCGGAGATGTGGGGCCATGCGCTGATGGCGCAGGTCGCCGCGCATACCGCGCGCGGCGGGACCTTCGCCACCTATACCGCCGCCGGCCATGTGCGCCGTGCGCTGGAAGGCGCCGGTTTCGTGGTGCGCCGCCTGCCGGGCTTTGCCGGCAAGCGCCACATGAGCGCCGGCCGCCTGCCGGGCTGACCGCCGGCGGCGACGGCTGCAAGCAAGGCTTGCAAGGTCCGCGGTTCCGGGCCAGTCTGGCGCCAAGACCAATCGTAATTGACCCCCGGCCCGCCCGGCCGGGGGTCTCGCATGGATTTTGTTCGGTTGTGACCGGGGGACTTGATGGAACGCTTGCCGATTACGCCCAGGGGCCTGAAATCGCTGGAAGATGAGCTGCAAACCCTGCGCTCGGTCGAGCGTCCGGCGATCATCAAGCAGATCGCCGAGGCGCGCGAGCATGGCGACCTGTCGGAAAATGCCGAATACCATGCCGCGCGCGAGAAGCAGAGCTTCATCGAGGGCCGCATCAAGGAGGTGGAGGGCATCATCTCGCGCGCCGAGGTGATCGACCCGGCGCAGCTGTCGGGCGCGGTGAAGTTCGGCGCCACCGTGCATCTGGTGGACGAGGACACCGACGAGGAAAAGACCTTCCAGATCGTCGGCGAGGCCGAGGCCGACCTGGAACGCGGGCTGCTGAACATGCGTTCTCCCCTGGCGCGGGCGCTGATCGGCAAGGAGGAGGGCGACAGCGTCGAGGTCACGACCCCCGGCGGCCAGCGTAGCTACGAAATCCTGTCGATCCGCTACGAATAAGGCGGACGGCCGGCCAAGACAGACGAGGCAGGCGGCATGACGCTTTCTCCCGCGGTCCGGATCGGGCTTTTCGCGACCATCGGCTGGGTTCTGCTGGTGGCGGGCTTCTGGCTGTTCGGGCCGGAGGGCGCGCCGCGATCCGGGCTGGCGCGGCTGGGGACCGTGGTGTCGGTGCTGGCGCCGGTGGTGCTGATCTGGATGGCGGCGCTGGCGGCGGATGCGCTGGCGGTGCTGCGCAGCGAGGCCGATTCGCTGCGGCTGGTGGTGGATGCCATGCGCCGCGAGGCCAGCGGCGCCAGCCTGGTGCGCGCCGAAAGCCTCGACGCCGCCCCGCCGGCGGCCGCCGCCGCGGCGCGGCCCCGCCCGGCCGCGGCCCCGGCGGCGTCCCAGACCGCCGCGCCCGGCGATACCCGCCAGAGCCGCCTCGACCTCGGCCCGCCCGAGGCGGCGCCGCCCCCGGCCGAGATTTCGCCCCGCGACCTGATCCTGAGCCTGAACTTTCCCGACGGCCCCGACGATAGCGAAGCCATCGCCGCGCTGCACACCGCGCTGGCCGATCCCGACCTGGCGCGGGTGATCCGCGCCGCGCAGGACGTGATCACCCTGCTGGCGGGCAAGGGCATCTACATGGACGACCAGCAGCCCGACCTGCCACGCCCGGAGCTGTGGCGGCGCTTTGCCGAGGGCATGCGCGGCGGGGCGGTGGCCGGGCTGGCCGGGCTGCGCAACCGCGAAATCGAGGCCCTGCTGGCCCGGAGCCTGCGCGAGGACGACATCCTGCGCGACGCCGTGCATCATTTCCTGCGCCAGTATGATCGCATGCTGGGCGCGCAGGTGGCGCGGCTGGACGATGCGCAGCTGGTGACGCTGTCCGATACCCGCAGCGGCCGCGCCTTCATGCTGCTGGGGCGGGTGGCGCACAGCTTCGGCTGAGGAGGCGGACCGCCCCCGGCCGGCCTGCAACCGGCCTTGCCGGGCCCGCGCGCCGGACCCTATCGCCCGGTCAGTCCCTCGATCGGGCGCGGCGGAACCGGCTGCGTCACCGCGCTGCGGTCGCGCTTTTCGTAGAAGGCATTGCCGCCCGCCACCAGCACATAATGCATGTTGTCATAGGGGAAACGGTACCCGGCCGTGTGAAAGAACATGGCCCGGCCGATCAGGGGATGGCGCTCGCCGCGCAGCACCGCGGTCGCCGCCTTGCGGACCCCGGCATCGGGCGGCATCCGGCGGGTCATGATGCCGGGGGCGAACTGGCCCTTCTGCCCGACCACGCCGCAGACCGAACGCGGATACTTGCCGGATTCCACGCGGTTCATGACCACGCTGCCCACGGCGATCAGGCCGTCGCGGCTGGAGCGGCCGGATTCGAAATACATCGCCCGCTCCATGCATTCCAACTCGCTGTGGCGGCGGAAGCCGAAACAGCCCGAGAGCACGAGCACGGGAACAAGGGCGACGGCGAACCGCCATGCCGGGCTGGAAAATGTCATGGTGCCTGCCTGCTGCCGGTGCGTTTCGCCCTCATCAGGGCAAAGCTAGCAGATGCCGGCGCCCGGTATCAATATCGGCATCGGCGCGATGCGTGATCCTGCCTGCCTTCGCGGCGGTGAGGGGCCTGTGGCGCACGAGCGGCGATTTCATCGGCATCGACAGCGGCGCAGAGCGGCTTGCATCCGCGGCGGTGGCCGACTTTGCCACGCCAGCCGCCCCGATCCTGGTCTCCGGTGCAGGTGGCTCCGCGAGGTCGTGCGGCATGGCAGAGAGCGGGCCATCCGCGATCCCGTGCCGATGCGTGGCCCCCGCCGGGCGGGCCGTCCCGGAGATTGCCGCATCGCTACCCGCCGGGGGAGGGTGCCTTGCCGTTCACCAGCGGGGGCTGCTGTCGCACGGTTTCCGGCGGGGGCGGTTGCGAAACGGCGAGACGTCTCGTCGCGGCCGCAAGGCGCGCGATGGAGGCGGATCTTGCCGAAACCTCACGTGCCCCCCGAGGCTGTGCAGGAGTGGGGGAAATGGGCGCCCGCCGGCTGCTGCCAGCTGGCAGTCGGAAGGATGCTGGACCCTGCGTCAGCCCGTCTTCGGTGCCGGCATCCGTGGCAGAGGCGTAAGGTTCGATAGCCCTCGGCAAGGGTTGCCTGGCGCCGCAACCAGCCAGACCGTCGGGCTACCCGACGATGCGCGTAGCCTCGGAGTCGAAGACGTGGGTTGCGATAAACCCACGTAGGGGGAGGAGGGTTGGTTCCGGCGGTGCACTATTGCTTGGGACCCGTAACGAGGACTGCCATGAAGTCCGGACGGAAACGCCGTCGGCTCCCGACCGCCGCGCTCAATCCTCGCTGGCGTCTTCGGCCAGCTTTTCGTGCAGCCAGTCCCAGAAGCTGACCAGGGCGCCGGAGGGGCGCGGTCCCGCGGAAACGGAAAACCAGTAGCTGAACATGCCATCATAGCGCACCCCGCCGGGGTTCACCAATTGACCATTGGCCATATCCGCCGCAACCAGCTCCCGCGGCGCCAGGGCCATGCCCTGACCCAGCAGGGCCGCGCGCAGCACCAGCGTATAATATTCGAAGCGCACGATATTGCGCGCCTTCAGCCCCGGCTTGCCGTGCCAGGCAACCAGGTCGGCCCAATGCAGCGGCGTGCCGGGATGTTCGATGATGGTGCCGCGGGCCAGATCCTCCAGCGTCGTGGCTGCACCCAGGCGGTCGAGGTAATCGGGTGCGCAGACCAGCCGCACGTCCTGTCCGAACAGCGGCATGGAACGTGCGCCCGGCGGTGGGGCCTGAGCAAAATGGAAGGCGCCATCGGGCTGCTGATCGGGCTGGTCGGTGGCCAGGGTGGTATACTGGACCTCGATCTGCGGGTGACGCCGGTTGAAATCGGCCAGCCGCGGCAACAGCCAGCGATCGCCCAGGATCGGCAGCACCTTGAGGCGCAGCGCATGCGGCGCTGCCTGAAGCTGGGCGGCGGCGAAGGCGGCGTTCTCCAGTGCCCGGATGACGACACGCGCCTGCTCGATATAGATGCGGCCGAGATGGGTCGGAACCAGCCCGGCCTGGCTGCGGATGAACAGCTTTCCATCAAGAAGGCTTTCCAGCGTGATCAGCTGCTTGCTGACGGCACTCTGCGACAGGTGGATGCGCTCGGCCGCCGAGGTGGTCGAGCCGCATTCCGCCAGCGCCACCAGGACGCGCAACGCCGAGATCGAGGGCATGGGGATGGCACGTTGGCGCATGGCCCAATCCTTGCCTAGTCGGTTTAGTCATAGCGTTAGCGATTCTTTGCGCTTGTGCAAGCCGGGTAGCGGCACGGATGCTGGATGAAACGAAGGTGCCATGAAAATGGAGTTCTCGATGGCCGATCAATCGAAACTGCTTTGGGGAGGCCGGTTTTCCAAGGCTCCGTCGCCCGAACTCTCGGCCCTGTCGCGAAGCCATGCCACCTACTTCCGCCTGTCGCCCGAGGATCTCGCCGGATCGCGCGCCCATGCCCGCGAACTGGCACGGGCAGGGGTGCTGACCGGCGAGGAACTGGTGCGGGTGCTGGCAGCGCTGGATGGCCTCGATGCCGACATCGCTGCCGGGCGGGTGCAGCCGATCGAGGCCGATGAGGACATCCACACCTTCCACGAGCGTGTGCTGATGGAGCGTCTGGCTGACCTGGGCGGCAAGCTGCGCGCCGGACGGTCGCGAAACGACCAGACCGCCAACAACACCCGCCTGCATCTGCGCCGCAAGGCCCGCGAACTGGCGCTGGCCGCGCTGGCCGTGCAGCAGGCCCTAGCCGAGCAAGCCGCCCACCATGTCGAGACGCTGATGCCGGGCTTTACCCATCTGCAACCCGCGCAGCCGGTGTCGCTGGGGCACCACCTGATGGCGCATGCGCAGGCGATCAGCCGCGACATCGACCGCTTCATGGATTGGGACCGGCGGTTCGACCGCTCGCCCTTGGGGGCGGCGGCGCTGGCGGGTTCGGCCTTTACCTGTGACAGCCAGGCGGCAGCCGAGGATCTGGGCTATACCGCGCCCTGCGAGAACTCCATCGACGCGGTGGCCAGCCGCGACGTGGTGGCGGAGTTCCTGTTCGTCTGTGCGATGCTGGGGGTGAACCTGTCGCGCCTGTCGGAGGAAATCTGCATCTGGGCCTCGCGCCAGTTCGGCTGGGCGCGGCTGGACGACAGCTATTCGACGGGCTCGTCGATCATGCCGCAAAAGAAGAATCCCGATATCGCGGAGCTGACCCGCGGCATGTCCGGCACCATGATCGGCAGCCTGACCGGGATCATGGCGACGCTGAAGGCGATGCCGCTGGCCTATAACCGCGACCTGGCCGAGGACAAGCGTGCCCTGTTCCAGACGATCGACCTGCTGGAGTTGATCCTGCCTGCCTTTGCCGGCATGGTCCGGACGCTGGGCTTCGACACCGAACGCATGGCAGCGGATGCCCCGCGCGGCTTCACGCTGGCGACCGAGGTCGCCGACTGGCTGGTGCGGCAGGGGGTGCCCTTCTCGCAGGCCCATGACATTTCCGGCGCGACGGTGCGCCATTGCGAGGGCCGCGGCATCGAACTGGCCGATCTGCGCGCCGAGGACCTGCCCGCCATCGACCCGGCGCTGGCGCCGGGTGTGCTGGAGACTCTCGACCCGGCTCGGGCGATCGCAGCGCGTCACGGGCATGGTAGTACCGCACCCGATCGCGTGCGCGAACAGATCCGGAATTTCGCCGCCACCTGCCGTGCGCAGGAGGGTTGGGCGCGCAATCCGCCCGCCGGAGCGGCGCTGGGTGATCGCTGAAAGGAGCCGACTGATGAGCGCAACCTCTCCGCCCCCAACCTACGGCGATGCCCATGACATCGCGCATCTGGAACTGGTGCCGCGCCGGCATCTGGGCCGCAAGATCGCGGCGGCCATTGTCATCATCGTTCTGGCCTTCATCATCCGCGCCTTCGTGGTCGGTCAGGTCGAATGGGACGTGGTGGGCCGGTTCCTGTTCGCCCCGGTCATCATCGCCGGCATCTGGAACACGCTGCTGATGACGGCCTGCGCCATGTCGCTGGGCATCTTCCTGGGCGTGGTCATCGCCATCATGCGCATCTCGGGCAATCCGGTGATGGAAAAGACGGCGCTGCTTTATGTCTGGATCTTTCGCGGGGCGCCAGCGCTGGTGCAGCTTCTGCTTTGGTTCAACCTGGCGCTGGTGTTTCCCACCATCGGCATTCCGGGGCTGTTCTCGGTCAATACGGTCGAGGTGATGACACCCTTCGTCGCCGCGCTGCTGGGCCTCGGCATCCAGCAGGGTGCTTATACTTCCGAGGTGGTACGCAGCGGTTTTCTGTCGGTGGACAGCGGCCAGTACGAGGCGGCCCAGACCATCGGCATGACCGGCATGCAGACCCTGCGCCGCATCGTCCTGCCCCAGGCCATGCGTGTCATGGTCCCGCCGGTCGGCAACGAGGTGATCTCGATGGTCAAGCTGACTTCGCTGGCTTCGGTGATCCAGTTCACCGAGATCCTGCACAACGCGCAGGTGATCTACTACGCCAATGCGCGTGTTCTGGAACTGCTGTTGGTCGCCAGCTTCTGGTATCTGGTCATCGTCACCATCCTGTCGCTGATCCAGAGCCGGATCGAACGCCACTATGCACGCGGAATCCGCGGCGTGGCCAGGATGTGAGGGAGGTGCGCCATGAACGGTGAAATCCTCATCAAGGCCGTCGATGTCTGCAAGTCCTTTGGCACCTTCCGGGCGCTGGATCATGTCAGCCTGGAGGTCCGCCGCGGCGAGGTCTGCTGCATCGTCGGGCCTTCCGGCTCGGGCAAGAGCACCTTCTTGCGCTGCATCAACCTGCTGGAGCGCATCGATTCCGGCGCGATCTGGGCCAATGGCGAGCTGATCGGCTATCGCCGCGAGGGCAACAAGCTGCACGAGCTGTCGAATGCCCAGATTTCGCGTCAGCGCCGTGGCATCGGCATGGTCTTTCAACGCTTCAACCTGTTCCCGCACAAGACCGCGCTGGAGAACATCGTCGAGGGCCCGATCCAGGTGCTTGGCGAAGAGCCCCGGGAGGCGCGCGAGCGCGCGCAGCAGCTGCTGAATCGTGTCGGGCTGGCCGACAAGGACGGCAGTTACCCGGCCGAACTGTCGGGCGGCCAGCAGCAACGGGTCGCCATTGCCCGCGCGCTCGGCATGCGGCCCTCGGTGATCCTTTTCGACGAGCCGACCTCGGCGCTGGACCCCGAACTGGTGGCCGAAGTCCTCGATGTGATGAATGACTTGGCCCAGTCGGGCATGACCATGATCGTCGTCACCCACGAGATGGGCTTTGCCCGCAATGTCAGCGACAACGTTGCCTTCATGGATGGCGGCAAGCTGATCGAGTACGGCCCCTCCGCGCAGGTTCTGACCAGACCCGCAAATCCCCGCACCGCCGATTTCCTGCGTGCGGTCCAACGCTGAAACCAACAGAAAACGAGGTAATTTCCATGATGATGAAGACAGTCCTGGCCGCCTCCGCCTGCCTGGTGGCACTGGGTGCGCAGGCCGCCGACCTGCCGGCGAAATACGCCGAGGCCGGCAAGATCGTTGCCGCCAATACCCCCAACTATCCGCCGATGGAATATCGCGATCCGGCCACGAACGAATTGATGGGTCTCGACATCGAGCTGGGTGAAGCACTGGCCGAGAAGCTGGGCACCACCATCGAATGGTCGGAGATCGGCTTCGAGCAGATGGGCGCCTCGCTGACCACGGGCCGCATCGACATCATCCTCAGCGGCATGAGCGACCTGCCCGGGCGGCGCGAGACGATGGATTTCGTCGACTACATGCGCTCGGGTGCGCAGTTCTATGTGCCCTTCGACAAGGCCGGCGAATACAAGGAAATGGCCGACCTCTGCGGCAAGAAGATCGGCATGAGCCGACGCACCTCCTTCCCCGACGAGGCCGCGAAATGGAGCGCGACGAATTGTGCGGGCGCCGGCAGGCCGGACCTGATCGTCGTCGGCACCGAAGGCTCGGCCGACGCCCGCAACCAGCTACGCCAGGGCCGGGTGGACGCCGCCGTGCAGGGGTCCGAGACGCTGCCCTATCTGATGGGGCTGGAGCCTGATACCTTCGCTCTGGTCGGCACTCCCTTCACCGAGGTCCATCAGGGTATCGGCTTTGCTAAGGACTCGACCGAGTTGCGCGATGCCGTCGCCGCGGCCTTGCAGGAACTGATCGATTCCGGCGAATACCAGGTGATTTTCGAGAAATACGGCCTTACCGATGCCATGCTGGACACGGTCCTCATCAATGGCGATCCCGTGAACTGACCTGCATCTGCGGTCCGGCCGCAAGGTCGGGCCGCCTTCCTTTCACAGGGGTGACAGATGGCGAGCGAAACAGCTGCCCTCGGCAGCGGCCGGGCGCATTGTGCCGCATTGATCGAATTCTGCGCCGGCCTGCGGCCCGCCGATATCCCCGAGGCGGTGCGCCGCAAGGCGGCGTGGCATCTGCTGGATACGCTGGGTGCGGCCCTTGCCGGCACCCGCTCGACCGAGTTTTCCCGCGCCGCGGCGCTGGCCGCGCCCGGCGGGCCGGCGCGGCTGCTGGCCACCGGCGCCGAGACCAGCCCGCGCGATGCCGCGCTGGTCAACGGTGTTGCCGCCCATGTGTTCGAACTGGACGATTCCGGCGGCTGCGACCATACGGGCGCGGTGGTGCTGCCGGCGCTGCTGGCGGCCCTGGCCGGGCAGCCTAGGCCCGTTTCGGGCGAGGATTTCCTTGCTGCCTGGCTGGTCGGTTACGAGGTCGGACGGCGCATGCTGGATGCCTCGGGTGGCTACGGGGTTCATAACGGTGCCGGCTGGCATTCGACCGGCACCTGCGGCACACTGGCGGCGGCCGCCGCGGTGGCGCGGCTGCGCTGTTACGACGCGGTGCTGATGTCCCATGCGGTGACGCTGGCGACCAGCTTTTCGTCGGGGCTTTGGGCCTTCATCCATGACGGCAGCCAGGCCAAGAAGCTCCATGCCGGCCGCGCCGCCGAGGGCGGGTTGCTGGCGGCGGACCTGGCGCGGGCCGGCTTTTCCGGTCCCGCGCAGGTCTTCGATCCGGTCTGGGGCGGGTTCTTCCAGGCCCATACCGGCATGGCGCTGCCCGAGGTCCTGTCGCGCGACCTCGGCAGCGACTGGATGATCGCACGCGCTTCGCTGAAACCTTATGCCGCCTGCCGGGGCGCGCATTCGGCGATCGATGCGGTATCGGACATGCTTGCCGGGGCCGGACGCTCGCGGGGTGACATCGCGGCGATCGATCTGCGGTTGAGCCCGTTCCTGATGGACATGTGCGGTACGGCGCGGGTGGACACGCTGGCCGGCGCACAGATGAGCCTTGGCTATGCGCTGTCCGCGCTGTGTCTTTGGGGACGGGTCGATCTGGCGCAATACCGGGCTGAGAGGCGTGCCGATGCAGAGCTTGCCGCCTTCCTCCGCCGGATCCGGTTTCATCCCGACCCCGCCATGGACCGCATGAGCGAGCCGGTGGTCACCGTCACTTTCACCGACGGTGTCGAGGCCAGCGCCATGGTGCCCCGCGCCACCGGCTCGCGCGAGCGGCCGATGCCGGAGGCAGCCATCCGCGCCAAGTTCGATGCGCTGGCGGCCATGGCCCTGCCGGGTGCGCAAGCGGCACGATTGGCCGATTTCGCCCTCGGCATCGTCCGACAGGCGGATTGCCGGAACCTTGTCGGCCTGCTGATCTCTCCCGCGCCCGCGGCGCCTGTCTTTGCATGAGGATTGCGATGTCCTTCGACCTCTCCCCACGTCCGCTGAACCCGGCGCCGCCGGCGCCCGGCTTTGCCTGGCCCGGTGGCAAGCGCAGTGCACTGTTCGTCAGCTTCGATCTCGATGCGGAGACCGCCTGGATCGGCAATGATCCGTCCAATGCCGCCCGTCTGGTAACCGTGTCGCATGGCGGCTACGGCCCGCGTGCCGGCGTGGCCAAGATCCTGGAACTTCTGGCGGATCTGGGCATCACCGCCACCTTCTTCATTCCCGGCTGGACGGTCGAGGCCCATACCTCCGTCTGCGAGACGGTCCTGAGGGCTGGACACGAAATCGCCCATCACGGCTATCTGCACAAACTGCCCCATCCCGACCGCATCGACGAGGGCAAGGAGGAGATTGACCGGGGCCTCGAGGCCTTGAAATCGCGATTGGGCGTAGTGCCGGTAGGCTATCGCGCCCCGTCGGGCGAGAACCTGCCCGAGCTGCTGACCTATCTGACCGATCGGGGGCTGCGCTATTCCAGTTCGTTCCGCGATGATTACCGGCCGTATCGCCACCGGCTGGCCGATGGTCGTCCCGGCCCGGTGGAAATCCCGGTCGAGTTCAATTTCGACGACTGGCGTTTCGGCATGGCCAGCCGGCTCGACCCGCGGCCGCTGTTCGGGCGCGAGGTGGTGCTGCCGCTGTGGCGCGACATGTTCGCCGGTATTCATGACTGGGGTGGGGTGTCGACGCTGGTCCTGCATCCGCAGGTCTCGGGTCGGCCGATGCGCTGGCATATCCTGCGCGACTTCCTGACCGAGATCCTGCACCGCGACGATGTCTGGATCGCCACCGGTGCCCGGATCGCGCAGCATTACGAAGCCTGTGAGGTCGCCGCGCACTGATTCCTGCCACCGGCCCGGCCGACTGGTGATTGGGCCGTAATAGTCTGGTCCGGGTGGGCGTGATCGAAGCGGGAGCGGGGGACCGTGTCATTCTCGCTGATGGCTGGGCTGTCGATCGGCCTGAACCCGTCCTCGCCCCGCATTACCCAGGCGGCATTCCCAACCGCGGAGAATGCCCTGCGACCCGGACATCGGTGCACGCGGGCGAAGGCAGGCTTCGTGAAAATGGCCGCACTCGATCGTTGCGCCCACCGGCGGCGCAGAGGCAGCGGCGATCCTTCCTCTCAATCGCAACCCTCCGACGCCAGCCATGGATCACCCGGCTGCCCGCCATGGGATCGCCATGCAATACCCTGTGATTTCATCGCTCTCCGCCCCACGAGAGGGCTTGACCCGTGCCGGGCGCGCGCCAAACTTTCCGCTAGGGTTTCGTTCAGACTGATGCCGAGGGTTTCATGACGGACACATATCTCTCTGCCGCCCGGGATCTGGTGATCGAGGGGATGCGCGAAAGCCAGGTCGCGCTGTCCTCGGAGCTGGAGTACCACCTCGCCTCGACGCTGGCGCATTACATGCACCGCCCCATCGCGCCCGACCGCCTGACCATCCGGCTGATGGATGCGGCACAGCACCGGGCGCGGCGCGGCGAGTCGCGGCGGATCGGCGACGAATGCCTGATCTCCTGCGCCTTCTTTGCGGCGCGGCTGACCCGGCGCGGGGGCAGCATCGTGCATTATGCCGGGCTGGGGCAGAGCGCCTACGAGATCGCTGGCATGCCCGACGTGGCCCAGGGCTTTCCCGACATGCTGGACGTGCTGCAGGCCAGCAGCTCGCATGTCGAGGAGCGGCCGCTGCCGCCCCGGGAGGGCGAGGCGGAGCGCGAGCCGCGCATCCTGTTCCTCGCGCCGCGGTTCCGGCACTAGCGCCCGCGCGGCCCTCTGCGTTCCCGTGCTAGCCCTCCGGCTCCGGCTCGGCGGCCTCGAGGATGGCGAGCAGCTCGGCCACCCGGCCCTGGGGGAAGGGGCGCCGCTCCTCGATCATCGCCTCGTCGGCATGCAGCCAGCCCCAGGCCTCGCTCAGTTCCTGCGCCGTCGCGCCCACCTGATGGATCTGGGCGATCAGCGTCTCGTCAACAGGGCCGAGGATGGCCCGGATCTCGTCCAGTCGCATGGCTGTCTCCTGTGGTTTCCCTGCGGCTTTCAGGGGATAGATAGGGGCTTTCGCGATGCAGGGAAGGGGGCGCATTGCCGCCCCTTGAACCGCCCTTGCGGCCGCCTAAATGGTGAATCGCCGGAAGCCTCCGACGGTTCCGGCGGGCCGGGGCGGGTGCGGGCGCACCCCACGGCGCAAGACTTGTACCCATGTTGCTCAACGGAGGATGTGGCTATGAGACCCACTCTCGACTTTTCCCCCCTTTACCGGTCGAGCATCGGCTTCGACCGTATGCTGGACGCGCTGCAAGCGGCCAGCCGGGTAGAGACCCCCGACAACTGGCCGCCCTATGACATCGTCAAGACCGGCGAGGACGACTATCGCCTGTCGGTCGCGGTGGCGGGCTTCTCGGCCGAGGAACTGACCATCACCCAGGAACGCAACCTGCTGATGGTCGCGGGTCAGAAGGCCGGCGAGGACAAGGGCCATTACCTGCATCGCGGCATCGCCGAGCGCAGCTTCCGGCGGCGGTTTCAGCTGGCCGACCATGTGAAGGTGACCGGCGCCGATCTGGAGAACGGGCTGCTGGTGATCGACCTGCGCCACGAGATCCCCGAGGAGATGAAGCCGCGCCGGATCGAGATCGCGACGGCGAGGCCGCCGGCCGGGACCGCGCCGAAGCAGGTCGAGACCGGCAGGAAGGCCGCCTGACCCCCCTGCGCCATCCGCATCGGGTGCCGGCCGCGGCCGGCGCCCCCCGACATGTCACCGGCAATGATGGAGAGACACCATGAATGTTCGTGATCTGATTCCCTGGAGCCGCAGCGACAGCCAGCTTCCCTCCACCCTGCGCGAAGGCGGCGACCCGTTCCTGTCGCTGCATCGCGAGGTGAACCGGCTGTTCGACGATGTCTTCCGCGGCTTCGGGCTGCCCGCTGCCGCCAGCCTGCCCGCATTCGGCACCGGCTGGCCGAGCGTCGAGATGTCCGACAGCGAGACGGCGATCACCGTCGCCGCCGAGGTGCCCGGCCTCGACGAAAAGGATATCGAGGTGCTGCTGAACGACGGCGTGCTGACCCTGAAGGGCGAGAAGCGTTCCGAGACCGAGGACAAGGACCGGCAGTTCTCGGAGCGTTACTACGGCCGGTTCGAACGGCGCATTCCGCTGGGCGCCGAGGTCAAGGAGGACGAGGTTGCCGCGCAGTTCCGGAACGGCGTGCTGACCGTGACCCTGCCCAAGACCGAAAGGGCGCAGTCGCAGGTGCGGCGCATCGCCATAAAAAGCTGAACCCTCGGCGGGGCGGCGGCGATGGCTGCCGCCCCGCGCCTTGGCATGGTGCGGGCCGACCCCGCCTGCCCGTCACAGCGCCGGGTTCATGGGAGCGGCCGCCGCCCGCCGAAGCCGGGGGTTCGTGTCCGGCCCTTCCGGCCCGCGATCCGCCTGGGATGCCCGTCGGCGTCCCGTTCCCGGCCCCGGCGTCGGAACAAACCCCGCCATTCCCGAATTGAACCCTCGCAGCCAGACGAGGGAGGTCGCCTTGGCACCCCGAGCGAACTGGAAAGGCATGTTGCGGATCGGCGAGGTCGCCTGTCCGGTCGCGCTCTATACCGCGGCCTCGACCTTGGAGCGCATCGCCTTTCACACCATCAATCGCGCCACCGGCCACCGGGTCCGCCGCGAATTCGTCGATGCCGAGACCGGCAAGCCGGTCCCGCGCGAGGATCAGGTCAAGGGCTACGAGCTGGCCGAGGGCGAGCATGTCGTCCTCGAACCCGAGCAGATCGCCGCCGCCGTTCCCGACAGCGACAAGACGCTGGCGGTCGAGGCCTTTCTGTCCTGCGGCCAGATCGACGACGTGTATTTCGACAAGCCCTATTACCTCGCCCCCTCGGACCGCAGCGGGCAAGAGGCGTTTGCCCTGATCCGCGACGGCATGGCGGCGGCGGGGGTGGCGGCCATCGCCCGCACGGTGCTGTTTCGCCGGATGCGCACGGTGCTGATCCGCGCCCATGGGCCGGGGCTGGTCGCCACCACGCTGAACTTCGATTACGAGGTCCGCCCGGCCGAGGCGGCGTTCAAGGACATTCCGGCGCTGAAGATCGGCGGCGAGATGCTCGACCTCGCCCGCCACATCATCGAGACCCGGACCGGCGCGTTCGACCCCGCCGCCTTCGACGACCGTTACGAGGCCGCGCTGGAGGAGCTGGTGCGCGCCAAGATCGAGGGCCGCAAGGTCGCGCCGCGCCCGGCAGCGCGGCGCGAGACGGTGGTGGACCTGATGCAGGCGCTGCGCGAAAGCGCCCGCGCCGGCGGCAAGCCCGCGCGCGGCAAGGCCAAGGCCGCGCCCCGGCGCAAGGCGGGCTGAGCCATGGCGCTGGAAACCTATCGCGAAAAGCGCGACTTCACCGCCACGCCGGAACCCAAGGGACGGCGCGGCAAGAAGGGCGGCAACAGCTTCGTCATCCAGAAACATGCCGCGCGCCGGCTGCATTACGATTTCCGGCTGGAAATGGACGGGGTGCTGAAAAGCTGGGCGGTGACCCGCGGCCCCAGCCTGGTCCCCGGCGAAAAGCGCCTGGCGGTGCATGTCGAGGACCACCCGCTCGCCTACGGCGATTTCGAGGGCACCATCCCCAAGGGCGAATATGGCGGCGGCACGGTGATCGTCTGGGACCGCGGTCGCTGGACCCCTATCGGCGATGCGGCCCGCGGCTATGCCAAGGGCCACATGGAGTTCCAGCTGGACGGCGACAAGCTGCACGGCCGCTGGCACCTGATCCGCATGCAGGGCAAGCCCCGAGAGCGGCGCGAGAACTGGCTGCTGATCAAGGGCGACGACGAATTCGCGCGTGGTCCGGACGACCCCGACATCCTGACCGAGCGCCCGGAATCGGTGAAGACCGGCCGCGAGATCGCCGAGGTGGCGGGCGAAGACCCCGGCTGGTCCTCGAAAACCGGGCCGATCCCCAAGCGCAAGCCCCGCGCCCGCAAGGCGGAACCCGAGCCAGAGGAGGAAACCGAAGTCCCGGCCCCCGACCCCGGCGCGATCAAGGGCACCGAAAAGGAGCATCTGCCGGATTTCATCGCGCCGATGCTGGCCACGCTGGCGCCCTCGGCCCCGACCGGCAAGCGCTGGCTGCACGAGATCAAGTTCGACGGCTACCGCCTGCAGGCGCGGCTCGAGGCCGGGCGGGTGAAGCTGCTAACCCGCAGCGGGCTGGACTGGACCGACCGCTTCGGCAAGCAGGTGATCGCCGAACTGCGCGACCTGCCGCTCGGCACCGCGCTGATCGACGGCGAGATGGTGGTCGAGGCGGGCAGCGGCGCCTCGGATTTCTCGGCGCTGCAGGCGGATCTGAGCGAGGGGCGCAGCGATCGTTTCATTTTCTACGGTTTCGACCTGCTGCATCTGGACGGGTATTCCCTGCGCGGCCTGCCGCTGGTCGAGCGCAAGGCGATGCTGGAGAGGGTGCTGGCCGAGGCCGGCGGCCGGCTGCGCTACAGCAGCCATTTCGAGGAAAGCGGCGCCATGGTGCTGCGCCACGCCTGCCGGCTGAGCCTCGAAGGCATCGTGTCCAAGTTGCGCGACGCCCCCTATCGCCCCGGCCGCGGCAAGTCCTGGATCAAGTCGAAATGCTCGGCCCGGCAGGAGTTCGTCATTGGCGGCTATGTGCCCTCGTCCACCGCGCGGCAGGCAGTGGGTTCGCTGGTGCTGGGCGTGTTCGACAAGGGCGGGCTGGTGCATGTCGGCCGCGTCGGCACCGGCTTTTCCACCGCCGTGGCCGAGGATCTGTTCCAGCGGCTGGAACGCATCCGCGCCGATGCCAGCCCCTTTGCCGGGCGCCTGACCGCCGAGCAGGCGCGGCAGGTGCGTTTCGTGCGCCCCGAACTGGTGGCCGAGGTCGAGTTCCGCGCCTGGACCGCCGACGGCCATCTGCGCCACGCCGCCTTTCGCGGGCTGCGCGAGGACAAGCCCGCCGCCGAGATCGTGCGCGAGACCCCGGCGGAACCGGCCCCGAAAACCCCGCGCCCGAATGTGACCCTGACCCATCCCGACCGGGTGTATTGGCCCGAACAGGGCATCACCAAGGAGGGGCTGGCCGATTACTATACCCAGGTCTGGCGCCGCATCGCGCCCTTTGTGGTCAACCGGCCGCTGGCACTGCTGCGCTGTCCCGACGGGATCGACGGCCAGAAGTTCTTCCAGAAACACGCCTGGAAGGGGCTGAACCGCAATATCCGCCTGGTCGAGGACCCCAAGGACCCCGGCGACCCGCTGATCGCCATCGAGGATCTGGACGGGCTGATCGGCCTGGTCCAGTCGGCGGCGCTGGAAATCCACCCCTGGGGCGCGACGCTGGCCGATTGGGAACGGCCGGACATGATCACCATGGACCTCGACCCCGGCGAGGGCGTTCCCTGGCAGCGGGTGATCGACGGCGCGCTAGAACTGCGCCAGCGGCTGCAGGCGGCGGGGCTGGCGGCCTTCGTCAAGACTTCGGGCGGCAAGGGGTTGCATGTGGTCTCGCCCCTGAAACCCCATGCAACATGGCCGCAGGTGAAAGCCTTTACCAAGGCGATGGCCGAGGCGATGGCGGCGGACGCGCCCGACCGCTACGTCGCCACGATCAGCAAGGCCAAGCGCAAGGGCAAGATCCTGATCGATTATCTGCGCAACCAGCGCGGCGCCACCGCAGTCGCCGCCTATTGCCCCCGCGCCCGCCCCGGCGCCGCGGTCTCGACCCCGCTGGAATGGGACGAACTGTCCCCCGAGATCGGCCCGGATCACTTCACGCTGGACAACCTGCCCACGCGGCTGGCGGCGCTGCGCCGCGACCCGTGGGAGGGTTTTCTGGCGGCAGCGGTGCCGTTGAAGGTGCGGAAGCGGTGAGGGTGCAGGCGGGGGACCGCCGCAGTTCGGGCAACCCCGACCTCTCTCATACCGGATTGTCGCGCGGCTGCCGTGCCGATGCCGCAGGGCCTCGGGGTGCGGCGGCTATTTCTTCTTCTCCGCGGCGAGGCTGCGTTTCAGGGCGTCCATGATGTTGACCACATTGTCGGAGGGCTCGGCCGGTGCCTTTGCCCTGGCCGGGCGTTTCTGGCGCTTCTTCTTGGCGGCGATGATGTCCAGCAGCCGCTCCTGCACCGGGTCTGAGGCCATCTCCGGCTCCCAGTCCTGCGTCCGCTCCCGGATCAGCCGCTTCATCAGCTTCATCGCCGCCGGGGCGGGCTTTTCCGCCTCGATGCCGGCGAAATACTCCGCCGCGTCGCGCACCTCGTCGCCATAGCGCAGGGTCCAGACCACGATGCCCTTGCCGCGCGGCTCCAGCATCACCGCGCGCTCGCGGCGATAGAGGACCAGCCGGGCGATTCCCACCATATCGGTGACCGCCATCGCCTCGCGGATGACCGCAAAGGCCTCCTCGCCGATACGGTCGGCGGGGGTCAGATAATGCGGGGTGTCGTACCAGATCCAGCCGATGGAATCGGCGGGCACGAACATGTCGATGTCGATGGTGCGGGTGCTTTCCAGCGCGATGCCGTCCAACTCGTCATCCTCCAGCAGCACGAATTCGTCTTCGCCGCGCGGATAGCCGCGGGCCTCGTCTTCCTCGCGCACCGGCTTGCCGCTGACCGCATCGACATAGCGGCTGAGCACCCGGTTGCCGCTGCGGGCGTTCAGGGTGTGGAAGCGCAGCTTCTCGGCCTCGCTGGTGGCCGGGGCCATGGTCACCGGGCAGGTGACCAGCGACAGCTTCAGATAGCCCTTCCAGAACGTGCGCGGTGCCATGGCTTCGCTCCTTCCGCCGCCCGGAGGCCGCAGGAATGCGGTGCGGCGGCGGCCCGACCGGCGGGGCGCGGGACGGGTCCGGCGACCGACAGGGACACAACCGCGGGCAGCGGCGGGGGTTCCCGGCCGTGCCGGCGCAGGGCTGCGGCAAGCTCATGCCTGCCGGCCCGCGCACTCACCGGAGAGCGCGCGAGTGGGTGAAAGGACAAGAACCCGGGTTTCGGCCCGCGACGGGTGCCCGGGGCTTGCCTCAGCGGCCGGAGGGCTGCGCCATCAGCCGGTCGCGCAGCGCCAGCATGCCCGTGCAGACGGTTTCCAGCTCGCGTAGGTCGAAGCCCCCGGCATGCGGCCAGCCGGCCTCGGCCAGCAACTCGCGCAGCCGGCCGTGATAGCGCACCGCGCCATCGGCGACGGTCAGGCCGTTGCGCTGCTCGAAGGCCTCGTTCCAGGCCACGGCCTCGGCCTCGCCCAGCCCGGCGGGCAGGTCGAGCATCATCCGGCCGCCCGACAGCCGCACCGGATAGCCGCCCGGCAGCCCGTTCGGTCCCGGCACATGGCCGCGCCAGTCCTGCCCGGCGGCAAAGGCCAGCATCAGCGTCACGCCAGAGGCGCCCGAAATCTCGATGGCCGGCTCCGGGGTCAGCCGGCAGGCGCGGAACGCCGCGAACGGGTCGGGGACCTCCCGGTCACCGATGAAGACGCGGGGCGCGGGCTGGCCGGCGCGCGCCTCGGGCGGCTGGCGCCAGGGGGCAAGGCACTGGTAATGCGCCAGAACCCGCAGCGGACCTTGGGGCAGGTCCTCGCGCGCGCCCTCGAACACGTTCGACAGGATCGCCACATTGCCGGTGCCGCACAGCACCGCATGGCCCATGGCGGCGATCATGCCGTTCACCACATCCGGGAAGCTGCAATTGATCAGCCGCGTCTGCGGCGCCTGCGCGCTGATCGCCGCCGCCATGCGGCCGGAGAGCAGGGCCTGGAATACCGCCGTGGCGCTCAGCCCGCCCTCGGCCACCAGATCCGTCCAGCGCGAGCCGCCATCGGAGATCACCGTCGAGGTCTGGATCGAGGCCGCCTGCACCACCAGCCGGGGCGCATGCTCGCGGATCAGCGCCGCGCTGGCGCCGGGCTCCAGCAGGTCGATGGTCCGGGTGGCAAAGCGCGCCGGGGTGCCGAACATGGCGGCGCGGGCATTGCCGGCGGTGCGCAGCCAGTCCAGCCGCATGCGGTTGCGGCCGGCGATCACCACATTCACCGGCTCGCGCGCCACCGCCGCGATGTCCAGCGCCATGCGGCCCGCGAACATGCCGGTGCCGGTGATCAGGATGTCGCAGCTCATGTCGTCTTCACCTTTGTTCTGGCCGGGGCCTCCCAGCGCGCGGCCGGGTCGATGGGCAGCAGATGTTTCTGGATGCGCTGGCTGGGGGTGCGGGGGAAATCCGGCACCAGCGCGATATAGCGCGGGCGCTGCCAGGGGGCGAGGCGCTCGGCCAGCCAGGCTGAAAGCGCGGCCGGGTCCGGCTGCGTGCCCGGCTGCGGCTGCACGAAAAGCTGGATGTCGTATTCGCCGATCTCGGCCCGGACGCCGACCATGGCGGCATCCAGCACCTGCGGATGGCGCACGGCGACGCTCTCCACCTCCCAGGCCGAGACATTCTCGCCCTTGCAGCGCACCGAATCCGACATGCGGCCATGAAAGAACAGCCGCCCCTCGGCATCCCAGGAGCCGAGGTCGCCGGTATGGAAGCCGTCGGCGCGCACCGCCTTGGCCGTGGCCTCGGGGTTGCGGTAATAGCCCTGGGTGATGGCGCCGGGCAGGCTGGTGCGCACCACGATCTCGCCGCGCCCCTCGCCGGGGCCGAGGATGCGGCCGGCCTCGTCCTTCAGGTCGACCTCGAACCAGGGCAGCGGCCGGCCGACGGCGCCGACCACGTCCTCGTCGTTGAAGGTGGTCAGGCTGGAGCATTCGGTCATGCCGTAGCATTCGCGGATCTGCACACCGAAGCGGGTCTCGAACGGCCGCCAGGCCTCGACCGCGCAGCCGCCACCCCAGGCGATGCGGACCTTGTGGGCGCGGTCGAACGGCCCCTCCGGCTGCTTGAGCAGGATCTGGATGATGCCGCCGAGGTGGTGGATATGGGTGCAGCCGGCCTCGGCCACCTGCTGCCAGAAGCGCGAGGCGCTGAACCGCTCGACGATGGTCAGCCGCACCTCGCGCAGGATCGGCAGCAGGATCACCTGCGCCCCGCCGATATGGTAGAAGGGCTCCCACATGAACAGGTTGTCGCCGGGGCGCAGCGCCGCGCAGAGCGCCACCGATTCGGCGGCCAGCTCCAGCATCATGTGACTGACCATCACCCCCTTGGCCGGGCCGGTGGTGCCCGAGGTGAACATCAGCGCGCCGAGGTCATGGGGGCCGGGAAAGCCGCCCTCGAAACGCCCGGGCGGCGGCAGGCCGGGATCCGCCACCGCCTTCACCGGCAGGCCGTCGGTCTCGGGGAGGGGGGCGAGGCTGCCTTCGAGCCCGGCATCGCAGAGGATCAGGCCCGGCCGGGTGGTGCGGATGACATGGGCCAGCGGCTCGCCCACCAGCCCCGGATTGACCGGCACCCAGACCAGCCCGGCGCGCAGCAGTCCGTGGATGATCGCCAGCGAGGCGAGGCTGTTGGCCATCATCACCACCACGCGGTCGCCCGGTCGCAGGCCCCGCGCGGTCAGACGGGCGGCGACGCCCTCGGCCGCGGCGGCGATGCGGGCAAAGCCGATCGCCCCCGCGTCGGTCTGGGCGAAAACCCGTTCGGGCGTGTCGCGGGCGATGTCCTGCAACCGGTTCGCCAATCCCTGGATCTGCATCTCACCCACCTTGCTTGCCGGCCCGGCCCCGCTTTCGGCGCCGCCCTGAAGGATCATTTCTGAAGTTTCTGCGCCACCAGCAGGATGGTGGTCACGATCACCAGCACCACCACCGACACCGCGGCCAGCGTCGGGTTCAGTTGCAGGAACATGTCGTCCCACATCTGCTTGGGCAGCGTCGTCTTGAGCCCGCCGGAAATGAACAGCGCCACCGTCAGCTCGTCGAAGGAGGTGACGAAGGCGAACAGCCCGGCCGAGATCACGCCGCCCCGCAGCAGCGGCAGGGTGATGCGGCGCAGGATGGTCAGCCGGCCCGCGCCCAGCGTCTCGGCCGCCTGGTTCAGCCGCCAGTCATAGCCTTTCAGCACGGCGCCGATGGTGATGAAGCAATAGGGGATGGCCAGCAGCGTATGGCCGATGACCAGCCCGGTATTGGTCGCCACCAGCCCGATCTGGGCCATCAGATAGAACAGCCCGACCGCGACGACGATGCGCGGCACCACCATCGGCGCCAGCATCAGCGCAAAGACGGCGCCGTTCCAGCGCGAGCGCGACCGGGCCAGCGCCAGCGCCGCCAGCCCGCCCAGCAGGGTGGCGCAAAAGGCCGTGGCCAGTGCGACGCCGAAGGATCGCACCGTCGCCGCCAGCCAGGCGGGAGAGTCCAGATATTGCTGGAACCAGCGCAGCGAATAGCCGGGCGGCGGGAATTGCAGCGACGGGCCGGAGGTGAAGGCCAGCGGGAATACCACCAGCGTCGGCACCACTAGAAACAGGATGGCGAGGATCGGATAGACCGGGATGCCGCCGCCATCGGCGCCATTGCGGGCGCCCAGCCGGTCGAAGGGGCTGGAGATCCGCGCCATGAAGTGCAGCACCGCCTGACCCAGCCGGCGCAGCAGGGCGCCGGCGGCGCGCAACTCGTTGCTGGGGGTTCCGCCCGAGATCGCCGAGAGGCCGAAGAAGGTGTTGTAGACCCAGATCGAGATCAGCGCCGCCGCCACCATGAAGCTGGCCAGCACCGCGGCGAAGGGCCAGTTCACCAGCTCCTGCACCTGGGTGATGATGGTCTGGGCCAGCATGGTCTGGCTGCGCCCGCCGAGGAAGGCCGGCACGATGAAGAAGCCCAGTGAGGTGATGAAGGTCAGCAGCCCCGCCGCCGCCGCGCCCGGCACCGAAAGCGGGAAATAGACCAGCCAGAAGCGCTGCGAACGGCTGGCGCCCAGCGTGCCCGCCGCCAGCGGCAGGCGGCGGTCGATGCCGTTCATCACCGGCAGCATGGTCAGCACCGCCAGCGGCATCATCGCATGCACCATGCCGATGATCACCCCCAGCTCGTTATACATCAGCGGCAGGGGCCGCTCGCTCAGTCCGCTGCCGACGATCAGCGAGTTCAGCACCCCGCGATTGCCCAGCAGGATCATCCAGGCGAAGGTCTTGACCAGATAGGAGGTCCAGAACGGTAGCAGCACCAGCAGCGCCATCACCGCCTGCCGCCGGCTGTCCATGCGCGACAGCCACAGCGCCAGCGGATAGCCCAGGATGACCGAGGCCACCGCGGTCAGCAGGGCGATGCGGAAGGTGATGCCGAGGATGCGCCAATAGACCGGGGTATTGGCCAGCCGGGCATAATGCTCGGCGGTCAGGGCGCCGGTCTCGGGGTTCTGCACGCCCAGCAGGAACAGCCGGCCCATGGGAAACAAGAAGAACACCACCAGCAGCAGCACCGCCGGCAGCACCAGCCAGAGCGGTCCGGGCCGGAAGCGGCGGCGCGAGGTGCCGGGAGCCGGCGCCGGAGAGGCCGCCATGCTCATGACACCACCCTCGCCTGCGCCTTCTGCCAATGTACGGTGACCGCATCGCCCAGATCCGGCAGGGG
Organism: Paracoccus sp. (in: a-proteobacteria); assembly: GCA_040392885.1. Lineage (GTDB taxonomy): Bacteria > Pseudomonadota > Alphaproteobacteria > Rhodobacterales > Rhodobacteraceae > Paracoccus. The sequence continues at coordinate 35,607 of JBEBVF010000007.1, forward strand.
ACCGGCGGCGGGGTCGTGGCGCAGCGTCAGCTCGGTCCCGTCGGCCAGCGTCAGCAGCAGCCGCGTCTCGGCGCCGACATAGACCCGGTCATGCAGCCGACCCGTTACCGCGTCGCAATCCGCCGAGGGCGCCGGGCCCAGCCGCATCTGCTCGGGGCGCACGATCAGTGCCAGCTCGGGTGCGGCAGGGTCGCGGGCGGTGCAGATGCCCTGGAAATCGCCATTCGGGGTGCGGATGGTGGCGCGGCTGCCGTCGGTGGTCAGCCGCCGGCCCGTCAGCACGTTGGAATGGCCGATGAAGGTGGCGGCGAACAGGGTCTCCGGGTCGGCATAGATCTGCGGCGGCGTGCCGAGCTGCTCGACCCGCGCCAGGTTCATCACGCAGATGCGGTCCGACATGACCAGGGCTTCCTCCTGGTCGTGGGTCACATAGATCACCGTGGTGCCGAATTCCTTGTGCAGGCGGCGGATCTCCATCTGCATGGTCTCGCGCAGGGCCTTGTCCAGCGCCCCCAGCGGCTCGTCCATCAGGATCAGGTTGGGGCGGAAGACGAAGCAGCGCGCCAGCGCCACCCGCTGCTGCTGGCCGCCCGACAGTTCGCGCGGGAAGCGGTGGGTAAAACTGTCCAGCTGCACCTTGGCCAGCGTCTCGTCGACCCGCGCTTTCAGCTCGGCCGCGGACAGCCGGCGCATCTGCAGGGGGAAGGCGACATTCTCGGCCACCGTCATGTGCGGGAACAGCGCATAATGCTGGAACACCAGCCCCATGCCGCGCTCGTTCACCGGGCGGCGGGTCCAGTCCTGACCGTCGACCAGCAGCCGGCCCGAACTGGGTTCGACCAGGCCGGACACCATCTGGAGCAGCGTGGTCTTGCCCGAGCCGGACGGGCCGAGCAGGGTCAGGAACTCGCCATCCTCGACCGTGAGGCTGGTCGGCTCCAGCGCGGTAAAGCTGCCGTAACGCTTCGAGAGGCCCTCGAGCACCAGCTTGTCGTGACGGGTTCCCGCAGTCATCGTGGCTCCTGAATGGGATCGGGGCGGACCAAGGCCGGAAAACGGCCGCAGAGGCACCCGCCTCCGCGGCCGCGGCGGCTCATTCCAGCAGCCAGGCGTTGAAACGCTCGGTCAGCTGGGCGCGATTGGCCTTCCAGTAGGGTTCCGAGGCCAGGGTCATCACCTTCAGGTTCTCGGGTCCGGTGGGCAGGATCGCCGCGCGCTCCGGGGCGATGTGGTCATAGGCCTTCAGGTTGGTCGGGCCGTAGGCCAGATCCTCGGTGAACTTGGCCTGCATGTCGGGCTGGGCGCAGAAGGCGACGAATTCCCGCGCCAGATCGGCCTTGGGATTGCCCTTGGGCACGCCCCAGCCCTCGATCGAATAGAGGCCGCCGTTCCAGACGATCCGCGCCGGGGCGCCATTGTCGATGGCGGCCTGGAAGCGGGCGTTCCAGCCGGCGATCATGTCCACCTCGCCGCTTTCCAGCAGCTGGGTCGATTGCGCGCCGCCGGTCCACCAGACATCGACGCGATCCTTGATCTCGTCCAGCTTGGCAAAGGCGCGGTCCACGTCCAGCGGATAGAGGTCGGCCGGCGCCACGCCATCGGCCATCAGCGCGATCTCCAGCGTGTCGATGGGATTCTTGCGCAGCGAGCGGCGGCCGGGGAAGCGGTCGAAATCCCACAGCGCCGCCCAGCCCGCGGGCGAGGCGGTCACGGTGTCGGTGTTGTAGGCCAGCACGGTCGAATAGACATCGACGCCCAGCATGTTGGGATAGACCGCCTCGGGCATGACATCGGCGACCTTGGCCGGGTCGAGGTTCAGCGGCTCCAGCAGATCCTCCTCCTCCAGGATCAGCCGCGCCGACAGGGTCAGCGTGCAGACATCCCAGATATAGGATTTGGTCTCGACGATGGACTTGAACTGGGCGGTGGGCTCGGCATCGCGGGCGACGCCGTTGATCTCGATGCCGGTGGCGGCGGTGAAGGGTTCGTAGAACGCTTTGCGATAGCCCTCGGTGAAGGGGCCGCCGGGGTCGGCGACCACCAGCGACTCGGCCGCCCAGGCGCGGCGCGACAGCATCGGCGCGGCCAGCGTGGCGGCCCCCGCGGCCAGAAGGCCACGGCGGGACAGGGCGAAACTGCGGTTTCGGGTCATGGTTCTCTCCTCGGTTGGATGGGACGGCGCCGTGGACCGGCGCTCGGTCTTGGCGCCCCGCCCGGCTTGCCGGCGGGGCGCGCCGCGGTCCTCAGCCCTTGCGGGCCGCGCGCGAGGCGAGGAATTTCTCCATCATCGCCTGCGGCTCGCCCGAGCAGTAGGCTTCGCGCTGGATGCGCACCCCCTCGCTCATGGCGTCGTCGAAACCGGGCTGCGTCATCGCCGCAAAGCGGGCGCGGTTCAGCGCCATCGCCACTGGCGGCTTGCCGGCCAGGAACTCGGCCAGCTCCAGCGCCGCGTCCTGCACCTGGTCGGCGCTGTCCACCAGCCGCGAGATCAGGCCGAATTCCATCGCCTCCCTCGCGTCCAGCATGCGCCCGGTCAGGGTCAGGTCGATGGTGCGGGCGAGGCCGAGGATCTCGCGCATGATCCAGCTGCCGGTGACGGTGGCGATGCCGGAATTGATCTCCGGCTGGCCCATCTTGACGCCCGGATGCGCCACGCGCAGGTCGCACAGCAGCGCCACCTGGAAGGCCGAGCCCGCCGCCACCCCGTTCAGCGCGGCGACGATCGGCTTCCTGCCCAGGCGGAACAGGTTGTAGAGGCGCTTCCACTCGCCCATCCAGGTTTCGGCCCGGTCGGCGTCGAAGCCCTTGCTCTCCGACAGGTCCTGCCCGGCGCCGAAGGCGCGGTCGCCCGCCCCGGTCAGCACGATGGCGGCAATGGCGGGATCGGCCTCGGCGCCTTCCAGCGCCGCGACCAGCTGGTCGCGCATCGGCGTGTTCCAGGCGTTCATCTTTTCGGGGCGATTCAAGGTCAGCCGCCGCACCCGACCGATGGTCTCAACCAGCACGAACTCTCCCACAATGCCCTCCTTATTGCATTGCACTAATTGTTATTGCATGATGCAGATAAGCCTCGATTCGAGTCAAGCCGGAAAATTGCGCCGCTGGCCCGGGCGGGTTATGGAACGGAAAACGAAGGCGCTTTCCGGCGGAGGGGACATGCAGGACCAGACACCCAAACCCCGACGCAGCGATCCGCTGATGGTGCAGTCCGTCGCCAAGGCGTTCCGGGTGCTGACCGCCTTCGACAAGGGGCACGGCTCGCTGACGCTGTCGCAGATCGCGCAGCTGACCGAGATGGATGTCAGCACGGCGCAGCGCTTTACCCATACCCTGACCCAGCTGGGCTATCTGAAGAAGGACCCGGCCACGCGGCAGTTCGAGCTGTCCACCAAGACGCTGGACCTGGCCTATCACTATGTCCGCGGCTCGCGGCTGGTGGACCGGGCGACGCCGGTTCTGCTGCAACTGAGCATCGAGACCGAGGAGGCGGTCAGCCTCACCGTTCTGGACGGGACCGAGGTGGTGTTCGTCTCGCGCTATCTCAGCCGGCGGATGCTGAACACCGACGTGATCGCGGGCACGCGGCTGCCGGCCTATTGCACGGCGCCGGGGCGGGCTATCCTGTCGCGTCTGCCCGAGGATGAGGCGCGGGGGATCGTCGCCCGCTCGGATCTGCGCGCCCACACCCCCTCGACGCCGACCGAACCGGAGGCGATCATGGCCCTGGTCGCCGAGGCCGCGCGCAACGGCTATGCCGCCGCCTTCGACGAGTTCTATCTGGGCGATGCCTCGCTGGCGGCGCCGATCACCGGGCCGAGCGGGCAGGTGATGGGGGCGGTCAGCCTGGCGGTGCCGCTGGCGCGGATGGACCGCGCGCAGTTCATTGACAGCTTCCATCACCTCGTCACCACCGCGGCGCGCGGTATTTCTTTCTGAACCACCGATGGACGGTTGACAGCGGCCGCGGTTTGGCTTTCCTTGATGCAATATAAACTATTGCATTGCGATATGTTGGCATGGCCGCGCTCCCGCCTCTGCTCCATCCCGCCACCCCGCGACAGGCCGGCTTCAGCCTCCGCTTCGACGGGGCCGAGGTTGCGGCTCAGCCGGGCGAAACCGTGATCAGCGCCCTGTTGCGGGCTGGGCTGGCGACCGGCTGCTCGGAATTCGACGGCGGCGCGCGCTGCGGCTTCTGCCTGATGGGCGCCTGTCAGGACTGCACGCTCTGGACGGAATCCGGTCAGCGGCTGCGCGCCTGCATGGCGGAGGCCGCGCCCGGCATGGTGCTGCTCAGCCGCCCGCCGCTGGCGGTGGCGGTGGTGCCATGATGCCGCCGGTGATCATCGGCGCCGGTCCCGCCGGGCTTGCCGCCGCCGCTGCGCTGGTCGAGGCCGGCCAGCGCCCGATCCTGCTGGAGGAGAGCGCCCGTCCCGGCGGGCAGGGCACCCGCCGCCTGTCGCCGCTGATCGCCGCCGAGGCCGCGCGCCTCATGGGCCGGGCCGAGGCCCGCGCCGCCGCCCGTCGCGAGGCGGCCGAGGACCGGGTGCTGGCCGCCTGCGACTGGTGGCCCGGCAGCCTGGTCTGGGGCATCCACGACCACCAGCTGCACATCCTGCGCGATGGGCGCCAGGCGGTGCTGGCCTATGACCAGCTGCTGATCGCCACCGGCGCCACCGACCGCATCATGGCCTTTCCCGGCTGGACGCTGCCGGGCGTATTCTCGCTGGGAGGGGCGCAGGTGGCGCTGAAGCAGCATGCGGCCTTCATCGGCGCGCAGGTGGTGCTGGCGGGGGCCTCGCCGCTGCTCTATCTCGCCGCCGCGCAATATCTGCGCATGGGCGCGCGCCGGCTGACCGTCGTGGATGGCGGCACGGCGGCCCGCAAGCGCCGCGCTGCGCCGGGCATGGCGCTGACCGCACCCGGCACGCTGATCGAGGGGCTGCGCCTGCTGCGCGAGCTGCGCCGCGCCGGCATTCGCGTGATCGAGGGCGCCACGCTGACCCGTGCCTTGGGCACCGACCGGCTGGAGGCGGTCGAGATCGCCCATGCCTCGGGCAACACCGAGGTGCTGGCCTGCGACGGGCTGGGCTTCGGCCACGGGCTGCGGCCCGAGACGCAGCTGGCCGAACTGGCCGGGGCGCGGTTCCGCTTTGATCCCGTGCTGCGCAACTGGTTTCCGGTCATCGACGCCGATGGCTGCGCCGCGCCGGGCCTGTGGCTGGCCGGCGACGGCGCACTGACTGGCGGCCGCGCGGCGGCGGCAGCCAGCGGCCGGCTGGCGGCGCTGGCCATGCTGGCCGCCCGGTCCGGCGGCGGCCATCCGGGCCGCGAGATCGGCGGCCTGCGCCGGCGCACCGCAAGGCTGCGGCGGTTCCAGGCGCATCTGGCCGGCGCCTTTCCCTGGCCGCATGAGCAGGCCGCCGGCCTGCCCGACGACACCGTGGTCTGCCGCTGCGAGCGGGTGACGGCGGGCGAGATCCGTGCCGCCATCGGCCGGCCCGCCGGTCCGGTGGAGGTCAACCGGGTCAAGGCCATCACCCGTTGCGGCATGGGCCGTTGCCAGGGCCGGTTCTGCGGCCAGACCCTGCAGGAACTGACCGCCGCCACCGCCGGCTGCCCGGTCGATTCCGTCGGCCGGCTGCGCGCGCAGGCGCCGCTGCGCCCGATTCCCATCGGCAGCGCCGCCGAGGACGGGGCCGCGCCGTGAGCCGCAGCTTTGACGTGCTGGTGCTGGGCGGCGGCGCCTTCGGGGCCTTTACCGCCTGCTTCCTCGCTCGCGCCGGCCGCCGGGTCGCGCTGATCGAGCGCGGGCTGGTCGGCGCCCAGTCCAGCGGCGCGAATTTCGGCGGGCTGCGATTGCAGGGCCGCTCGCCCCGGCAATATCCGCTGTCGCTGATCGCGCAGCGGCATTGGGAGGCGTTCGAGGCCCGGTTCGGCGAAGATTGCGAATATGACCGCTGCGGCATGATCTATTTCGCCGACAGCCCGGCCGGGCGCGAAAAGCTGCTGCATTACGCCGGGAACTCGCGCGCCTGCGGGCTGGAGATCGAGATCCTGCAAGGCGCCGCCCTGCGCGCGGCGCTGCCCTGGCTGGTGCCGGGCGACGGGATGCTGGCCTCCTGGTCGCCGCGCTGCGCGGTGGCCAATCCGCGGCTGGCGACGCCGGCGGTGGTGCGGGCCTTCCTGCACGCCGGCGGCACCCTGTTCGAGCGCGCTGAGGTCACCGATATCCGCCACGGCGAAAACGGCTTCACCGCCTCCGGTCCGGCGCTGGCGCCGGTCTCGGCGCCGGTGCTGGTCAATGCCGCCGGCGGCTGGGCCGGTGCCATCGCCGCGCGTTTCGGCGAGGCGGTGCCGCTGTTTTCCGCCGGGCCGCCGCAATTCGTGACCGAGCCGCTGCCCCATGTCCTGCGCCCCTCGGTCTATACGATCGAGGGTGACCTGATCCTGCGCCAGATCGCGCGCGGCAACTTCATCTTTGCCGGCTATCCGCGCACCCTCGCCAATGCGGATGGCGCCCATACCTTCGTGCCGCCGCAGAAGACCCTCAACGGCATGCGCGCCATCGCCCGCCACTTCCCGGCGCTGCGCCATGCCGAGGTGATCCGCGTCTGGTCCGGGGTCGAGGGCTATCTGCCCGACATGCTGCCGGTGATCGGGGCCAGCGAGACCACGCCGGGCCTGTTCCATGCCTTCGGCGGCAGCGGCGGCGGTTTCCAGATCGCGCCGGCGGTGGGCGAGTGCCTGGCGCAGACGATCTGCGGCCGGCAAAGCGCCTGCGACCTCGCCCCCTATGCGATCGCCCGCTTCGCCGGGAGCGTCGCCGAGAGCGAGAAGCTGCGGACCGAGTTCGACCGCCGATAGGCGCGGTCCGCGCGCCGAGGGCGCCTGCGGGGACCGAATCGGCAGGCGGAAGGAGCGGGCTGGCCGGGCGATCAACCTGCCCCGGCAAGGGCGCATGACGGCAGCCTATCGCGATCCGCTGCGGCCCTATCCTGTATCTCAATGATCCCGCAAGAAGAATCTCGTCCGCGGATCGTGGTGCAGGTAGACTCGGTCTGCGACAATAAGTCTGACTTGACCGTTATATTATCTGATGATTAGGGTCCATTGCAGGGGAGGCCATCATGGCAAGGAAGAAACTGGCGGACGGTGTGCTGGATCGGATCGGCTCGGCGATCGCCTCGGAGCGATATCCGGCCGGCTCTGCCATCCCGACCGAGGCCGAGTTGATGGAAAGTCTGGGCGTCGGCCGTTCCTCGGTTCGCGAGGCGATCCGCGTCCTCGCCAGCCTCGGCATGGTCGAGACCGCGCCGCGGCGTGGTACCATCGTGGCGCCGCGCGCCGAATGGAACATGCTCAACCGCGACGTGATGCGCTGGATGATGGGCAGTGAGCTGCACAAGCAGGACCTGCTCGGCGCCATCAACGAGGCGCGCCGGATTTTCGAGCCGGCCTCGGCCGGGCTGGCCGCCCGCAAGGCCAGCCGCATGCAGATCATCGCCATCGAGACCGCCTATGCGGAAATGGAGGATGCGGCGACGCGGGGCGACCCCGATGCCGCCATCCAGGCCGACCGGAACTTTCACCTGGCGGTGCAGCGCGCCACCTCGAACCCGATCCTGGGCGCGTTCGACGCCGCCCTCGACGTGATCCTGGGGCTGCTCTTCAGCGTCACCGCCAATCACATGGACAATTTCCGGGCCAATCTGGGCAACCACCTGGGCGTGCTGGAGGCCATCCGCCGCAAGGACCCGCAGGCGGCCGAGCAGGCGATGATCGACACCATCGAGTTCACGACCCGGAAGATGAAGGAATCGCGGCTGATTACCTGATCGGCTGCGCGGACCGAGCAAGAGGGAGGACAAATTGCTCACCAGGATCCTGATTTCAGCCACCGTCACCGCATTGGCCGCCGGCGCGGCGCTTGCGGATTATCCCGAACGCCCGATCACCCTCATCGTCCCGTGGAATGCCGGGGGCGGCACCGACGCCATTGCCCGCATCCTGGCCGCCGGCCTGGAGAAGGAGCTGGGCGTGACCGTCGGCGTTGTCAACAAGCCGGGCGGCGGCGGCGTCATCGGCCATGCCGAGATGCTGTCGGTCAAGCCAGACGGCTACACGATCGGCTTCGGCACCGCCGAACTGGCCAGCTATTACTGGGCCGGCAATGCCGAGTTCAAGGCCACGGATTTCGCGCCGATCGGCCTGGTCAACATCGACCCCGCCGCCTTCCAGGTCTCGACCGATTCGCCCTGGGCCGATGCCAGGGCCGGGCTGGCCGATATCGGCGCGCAGCCGGCCGGCACCTACAAGATGTCCGGCATGGGCGCCGGCTCGGCCTATCACCTGGCCTTTGCCGGCTTCCTGAAGGCGAATGGTGTCGACCCGCTGGCGGTGACGCTGGTGCCCTCGCAGGGGGCGGCGCCGGGCTTTCAGGAGCTGGCCTCCGGCGGCGTGCAGATTATCCCCTCCTCGCTGCCCGAGGGGCTGGCGATGATGCAGGCCGGCAAGGTCAAGGCGCTTGCCGTGCTGGCCAAGGCCCGCAACCCCGCCTTCCCGGACGTGCCGACCGCCAAGGAGGCGACCGGCGTCGATTTCGCCGGCGGAACCTGGCGCGGCGTGGTCGGGCCGCAGGGCCTCGATCCCGCCGTGACCGGGACGCTGGCCGCCGCCGTGGCCAAGGTCGCCGCCTCGGAGGAGTTCACCACCTTCATGACCGAGAAGGGTTTCGGCACCGCCAATCTCGGCCCGGAGGAATTCGGCGCCTTCCTGACCGGGCAGCACGAGCAGTTCGGTTCGATCATGAACGACCTGGGTATCGCCCAGCGGAAGGAATGATCCCATGCGCCTGCCGGATTTCTGGACCGGGCTGGTCTTCTGCCTGCTCGGGATCGCCATCGCCTTGCACGCGCGCAGCTTCCACGTGCCGGCAGGCGCAGCCTCGCCCCGACTGTTCCCGATGATCGTCGGCGGCGCCATGGCGCTGATGGGCGGTGCCATCACCCTGCGCGGCTGGCGCAGCGCCGGGACCTTCCGCTTCCCGCCCTGGCTGCGCTCGCCGCAGCGGCTGGCACTGGTGCTGTGGCTGCCGCTGTCGATCCTCGGCTTTGCGCTGCTGGCGCCGCGCTGGGGCACCATCGCGGTGGCGGTGCCGCTGATGGTGGTCCATGGCCTGCTCTATGGCATGTCGCTGCCCCGGGCGGTGCTGACGGGGGCGGTGGGCGCCACCGTGCTCGCCGTGTTCTTCATCAAGTTCCTCGGGGTGCCCCTGCCTTACGGGCTGATCGAGGAGTGGCTGTGATGGACGCCTTTCTCGCCGGGCTGGGCCTGGTCATGCAGCCCGACGTGCTGCTGACCATGCTGGTCGCCAGCGCCTTCGGCCTGTTCGTCGGCATGATGCCGGGCCTGTCCGCGACCATGGCGGTGGCGCTGCTGGTGCCGGTGACCTTCACCATGTCGCCGGTCGCCGCCCTGGCCGCCATCATCACCTGTTCGGCCATGGCGATCTTTGCCGGCGACATTCCCGGCGCCTTCCTGCGCATTCCGGGCACGCCGTCCTCGGCCGCCTATACCGACGACATGAACGACCTGATCAAGGCCGGCCGCATCGGCGACTCGCTGGGCATGTCGATGGCGGCCTCGGCGATCGGCGGCATCATGGGCACCATCGTCCTCATCATCGCCGCGCCGATGCTGGCCGAGTTCGCGCTGAGCTTTTCCAGCTTCGAGTATTTCTGGCTGTCGCTGCTGGGCCTGTCCTGCGCGACGCTGGTGGCGGGCGACGATGCGCTGAAGGGCGGCATCTCGCTGACCTGCGGCGTGTTCCTGTCGGTGGTCGGTCTGGATTTCGTCACCGGCGTCCAGCGCTATACCTTCGGCATCATGGAACTGCAGGGCGGCGTCGGGCTGATCTCGGTGATGATCGGCGCCTTCGCGCTGAGCGAGCTGGTCAACAAGGCAGCCTATTTCGGCGCCGGCAAGCAGCTGGAGACCGATATCCGCGTCAGCGGCCGGGTCCGGCCGGAGGCGCGTTCGCTGTGGCGGCAGCGCAAGGAGATCACCCGCGGCGGCGTGGTCGGAACCCTGATCGGCGCCCTGCCCGGCGCGGGCGCCGACATCGCCGCCTGGGTGACCTATGCCATCTCCAAGCGGTTCTCGAAGCATCCCGAGGAATACGGCAAGGGCTCGGTCGAGGGGGTGGCGGGGGCGTCCTCGGCCAACAATGCGGCCCTGTCCGGCTCCTATGTTCCGACGCTGGTCTTCGGCATTCCCGGCGATTCCATCACCGCGATCGTGGTCGGCGTGCTGATCCTGAAGGGCATCCAGCCCGGCCCGCTGGTCTTTACCCAGTCGGCGGACATGGTGAATGCGCTCTACCTCATCTTCCTGCTGTCGAACATCATCATGATCCCGCTGGGGATCGCGGCCATCCATGCCGGGCGCTTCGCGATCTCGGTGCGCGACGAGGTGCTGTATCCCGTCGTGCTGCTGCTGTGCATCTTCGGCGCCTATGCGGTCTCGAACAACGTGTTCGAGCTGTGGGTGGTGCTGTTTTCCGGCATGGCGATGTGGATCATGCTGGAAAACGGCTATCCCGCCGCGCCGATGATCCTGGGCCTGGTGCTGGGGCAGGTGGTCGAGCAGAACTTCATGTCCTCGATGATCAAGGCGGACGGCAATTTCCTGCTGTTCTTCGCCCGGCCGGTCGCCGGGGTGCTGGGAGTGCTGACCGTGCTGGTCTGGCTCTATCCGGCGCTGGCCTGGGCCTGGCGGGCCGCCCGACGCACCCGCGGCGCGCAGGTGATGCGCTGAGTGAACACGGGGCGGCGTGGACCCCTCGTGCCGCCCCCCCGACAGGCAATCCGAAACGGAGCAGGACCATGACGAACCCCCCCTCCATCACCCCGGATTCCGGCTGGGCCGCGCCCTGGCTGGCCGGCCGGACCGTGCTGGTGACCGGCGGCACCGGCGGCATCGGCTACGGCTTTGCCCAGGGCTTTCGCGATGCCGGGGCGCGGGTCATCGCCACCGGCACCAGCGAGCGCAGCCTGGCCGAGGCCGCCGCCCGCGACGGTGCCGGGGGCATCGCCTTCGCGCGGCTGGACGTATGCGATACCGGCGCCGTCCGCAGCCTCGTCGGCGGCTGCGACGGTCTGCATGTGGTGGTCAATTGCGCCGGCATCATCCGCCGCGGCGAGGAACTGGACGCCGAGGTCTTTGCGCGGGTGGTGGACACCAATCTCACCGGCACCATGCGGGTCTGCGAGGCGTCGCTGCCGTTGCTGGCGGCCTCCGGCGGCTCGATCATCAACATCGCCTCGATGCTGACCTGGTTCGGCGGCGGGCTGGTGCCGGGCTATGCGGCGTCGAAGGGCGGCATTGCCCAGCTGACGAAATCGCTGGCCATCGCCTATGCGCCCAGGGGCGTGCGGGTGAATGCGATCGCGCCGGGCTGGATCGCCACGCCGCTGACTCGGGCGCTGCAGGACGATCCTGGCCGCGCCGGCCCGATCCTGTCGCGCACGCCTATGGCGCGCTGGGGCCGGCCCGAGGATCTGACCGGCCTCGCCCTGTTCCTCGCCGGTCCGCATGCGGGCTTCATGACCGGCACGGTGATCCCCGTCGATGGCGGCTATTCCATTGCCTGAGCGCGGCCGCCGGCCCGAGGGGAGGGTGACGATGAAAGCGGTGATCTACGAAGGTCCGGGCGCGGCCGCCCTGCGCGAGCTGCCGCTGCCCGAAGCGGGCGGCCTGCTGCTGCGGGTCGAGGCCTGCGGCATCTGCGGCACCGACCTGACCATCTGGAAGGGCGCGCATCCCCGCGCCGCCGCGCCGCTGGTTCTCGGCCATGAATTCGTCGCCCGCATGGCCGAGCCGGGTGTGCGCCTGGCGGAGGGGACGCGGGTGACGGCCTTCCCGCTGATCTCCTGCGGGCATTGCGAGACCTGCCGCTCCGGCCAGCCGCATGTCTGCGAAAGCCTGCGGCTGCACGGCATCGACGGCCCCGGCGGCATGGCCGGCTTCGTGCGCATTCCCGAGGTCGATCTGGTCGTCCTGCCCGAAGAGTTGCCGCCGGCGGTGGCGGCGCAGGCCGAGCCGCTGGCGGTCTGCGTCCATGCCGCCCGCCGCGCCGGCATCGCCGGCGGCGAGGATGTGGCGATCATCGGCGCCGGCCCGATCGGTGTGACGCTGGCGCTGTGCCTGCGCGGGCTGGGGGTGCGCAATCTCCGCCTGTTCGACAGCAATGCCGAGCGCGTCGCCATGCTGGCCGCGCATGGCTTCGACGCCGCGCCGGCCGATGCCGGGGCCTATGCCGCGGCCCTGGCCGGCCTCGGGCGCAGCGGCTTCGATACCGTCTTTGAATGCGCGGGGGCGGCGCGGGCGGCGGGCGATGCGCTGGACCTGGTGCGCGTCGGCGGGCGGATGGTGATCGTGTCCATCCACAAGGGTGCCGTGCCCTTCGACCTGCAGCGCGTGGCGTTTCGCGAGATCGCGGTGATCGGCACCCGGGTCTATACGCGCCGGGATTTCGAGGCGGCCTGCGCCATGCTGCCCGACCTCGCGCCCGAGTTGGAATGGCTGGCCGGCCCCTTGCACCCTCTGGCGGCGGCACCGGCGCTGTTCGCCGCCCTGGCCGAGGGCCGGGGGCCGCTCAAGGCCGTGCTGGTGCCCGCCGGGATGGAGTTGTGACGCCGGGCCGCGCGGGTCGCCCGGTGATGGTTTCGAGTGGGGAGGGAGACGGGATGGAAAGATCGAAGCGGTTCGAGATGCGGGCGAAGCGTCCGGTGAACCTCGACACCTTCGTGGCCGAGGATGCCGGTCTGGGCCTGGTGGCGATGAACGGCCCCAACGACCCGGCCCCCAGCCTGACCCTGCTGCGCGGCCGCATCGTCGAGATGGACGGCCGCGAGGTCGAGGATTTCGACACCATCGACCGCTATATCGCCGAACACGCCATCGACCGCAGCGTGGCCGAGGAGGCCATGGCCACCCCGTCATTGGAACTGGCGCGCCGGCTGGTCGACATCCAGACCCCTCGCGCCGAACTGGTGCGGCTGCTGTCCGGCTGTACGCCCGCCAAGCTGTGCGAGGTCATGTCGCATCTGAACGTGGTCGAGATGATGATGGCCATGCAGAAGATGCGCGCCCGCCGCACCCCCGGCAACCAGGCCCATGTCACCAACTGGCGCGAGAATCCGGTGCTGATGGCGGCCGACGCCGCCGAGGCCGCCCTGCGCGGCTTCGACGAGCTGGAGACCACCTGCCGCGTCGCCCGCATGGCGCCCTTCAATGCGCTGGCGCTGCTGGTGGGTTCGCAGACCGCGCGTGGCGGCGTGTTGACCCAGTGCGCCGTCGAGGAGGCGCTGAACCTGCGGCTGGGCCTGAAGGGGCTGACCACCTATGCCGAGACGCTTTCCGTCTATGGCACCGATGACGCGCTGCGCGACGGCGACGACACGCCCTGGTCCAAGGGCCTGCTGGCCTCGGCCTATGCCTCGCGCGGCATCAAGATCCGCTTCACCTCCGGCACCGGCTCGGAAACGCTGATGGGGTACGAGGAAGGCAAGTCCATGCTCTATCTCGAGGCCCGCTGCCTGATGCTGGTCAAGGGGGCGGGGGCGCAGGGGGTACAGAACGGCTCGGTCTCCTGCGTGGCGCTGACCGGGGCGCTGCCCGAGGGCGTGCGCGCCATTCTGGCCGAGAACCTGATCGCCGCCGCGCTGGGGCTGGAGGTCGCCTCGGGCAATGACGCGGTGTCCTCGCATTCCGACATGCGCAAGGCCGCCAAGCTGATGCTGCAATTCCTGCCCGGCACCGATTTCGTGACCTCGGGCTATTCCTCGATGCCGCGCCGCGACAACATGTTCGGCGGCGGCAATTTCGATGCGGAGGATCTGGACGACTGGATGATCATCCAGCGCGACATGCGGGTGAATGCCGGCATCTTTCCGATCACCGAGGACCAGGCCATCACGGTCCGCCGCCGTGCCGGCCGGGCCATGCAGGCGGTGTTCCGCGCCTTCGGCTTTCCCGAGATCCGCGACGACGAGATCGAGGCGGCGGCGCTGGCCCATACCTCGGACGATATGCCCGAGCGCGACCTGGTGGCCGATATCGCCGCCGCCCAGCAGTTCCTGGACGGGCCGCTGACGGCGCTGGACGTGGCCCGCGCGCTGGACGCCGCCGGCTTCGCCGACATCGCCGCCAATGTGCTGGCCATGCAGCGGGTGCGGGTGATCGGCGATTATCTGCAGCCCGCCGCCGTGCTGGATGCGGGCTTCGCCGCAAAAAGCGCCTTTTCCGACCGCAACGACTATCTCGGCCCCGGCACCGGCTATCGGGTCGAAGGCGAGACCTGGGACCGGCTGCGCGCCGTGCCCCAGCAGCGTACCGCCGCCCAGATGGTGCCGCTGACCTCGGGCGATGCCGGGGTGCGGCTGGTGGCGCGCGGGGCGGCCGGGCCGGGCCGCGATCCGGGCGAGGTGGTGATCGGCCTCGGCCCGGCTTTCGCCGCCGGCCTCGATCGCACGCTTTGCGGGCTGGCGCATGGCGAGGTGCTGGCGGCGCTGGCCGAGGGCGTGGCCTCGCAGGGGCTGGCGGCGCGCTTCGTGCGCATCAACGACAGCGCCGATTGCGGGCTGATCGGCTGGCATGCCGCCCAGCTGTCCGGTTCGGGCATCGGCATCGGCCTGCAATCCAAGGGCACCACGGTCATCACCCGCAAGGGACTGGCACCGCTGAACAATCTGGAGCTGTTCTCGCAAGCGCCGCTGCTGTCGCGCGCGGCCTATGTGCAGATCGGCGCCAATGCCGCCAGCCATGCCCTCGGCCGGCCGCCGCTGCCGGTGCCGGTGCGGGTCGACAACATGTCCCGGCTGCGGCTGATCGTGCATGCGGTGCTGATGCACAAACGTGAGATCGCGGCGGTTCGGGCCGGTGAACCCGCCGAAGACCTGGAGGCGACCTTCGATGCCTGAGCCGTTCGAGACCGAAGACGACCCGCGCCGCCGTGAATCCGCGGTCACGCCGGAGCAGATCACCATGGCGGCGCTGCGCGACGGCAGCCTGCAACCCGAGGACGTGACCATCCGCCGCCGCACGCTGGAGGCGCAGGCTGAGAGGGCCGTGGCCGAGGGCTTTCCGCAACTGGCGCGCAATTTCCGCCGCGCGGCAGAGCTGACGGTGATCCCGGCGCCGGTGCTGATGGACCTCTATGAAAAGCTGCGTCCGAAGCGCGCCCGCTACGAGGAATTGCTGGCCCTGTCCCAGACCATCACCGCCCGCTACGACGCACCAGAGACCGGCAGCTATATCCGCGAGGCAGCCGAGGTCTATCGCGGCAAGGGCCTGCTGCTCGAATAGGGCCCGCCGGCGCCGGCGCAGCGGATGCGGAGGTCAGAGGAGTCCTTGGCATCCCCGTTCCGCCAGTCCGTCAGTCTATCGCTACACGACCGAGACCCTGTCTCCCGTGGCCGGCGCTGCCCTTGGGTGAATGCGAGGAGCCGGGCCGCTCTCCCCTTTGGCGGCGGGGCAGGGGAGGCCGCGCGATGCACCCAACGGCGGTGGATGCCTGCAGGCTTGACTGGTGTGTATCCACCTGTATACAGAAAATCTCAGCCAGCGCGTAGGCGCAGCCATCGGGACCGGGCCGGAGCCATCCGCCGGGACTGCGCGCACCGCCGGCGGGCGGCGCGGGGACGCGCCATCCTGGGAGGGGGGCGGCATGCAGGACTGGCCCGAGGCATTCGACATCGTCGTCGCCGGCGGCGGCAATGCCGCGCTCTGTGCCGCGATCACCGCCGCCGAGACCGGCGCCAGGGTGCTGATCCTCGAGGCGGCGCCCAAACCCTATCGCGGCGGCAATTCGCGCCATACCCGCAATTTCCGTTGCATGCATGGCGGACCGCTGGGGCCGCTGACCGACCGCTATGGCGAGGACGAGTATTTCGACGACCTGTTGCTGGTGACCCGCGGCAGGACCGACGAGCCACTGGCCCGCATGGTCATCCGCAACTCGGAGGCCTGCCTGCCCTGGATGCAGGCGCATGGGGTGCGCTTTCAGCCCTCGCTGTCGGGCACGCTGTCGCTGTCACGTACCAATGCTTTCTTTCTCGGCGGCGGCAAGGCGCTGGTGAATGCCTATTACAACACCGCGCAGGATCTGGGCGTGCGGGTCGCCTATGAGGCGCAGGTGCGCCATGTCCATCGCGACGGCGACCGCATCACCCATGTCGAGGTTGATCATGCCGGCCAGATGTGGCGGGTCGCGGCCCGGGGCTTCGTGCTGGCCTCGGGCGGGTTCCAGGCCGATCTGGACTGGCTGGCGCGGGCCTGGGGACCGGCGGCGCGCAACTTCCTGATCCGCGGCACCCCCTACAATCGCGGCGTGGTGCTGCGGGACATGCTGGACCAGGGCGCCGACAGCGTCGGCGACCCCACGCAATGCCACGCCGTGGCCATCGACGGGCGGGCGCCGAAATATGATGGCGGCATCGTCACCCGGCTGGACTGCGTGCCGTTCTCGGTGGTGCTGAACCGGGACGGCAAGCGCTTCTATGACGAGGGCGAGGATGTCTGGCCCAAGCGCTATGCCATCTGGGGCCGGCTGGTCGCCGCCCAGCCCGACCAGGTGGCCTATGCGCTGATCGACTCGAAATCGCGCGAGCTGTTCATGCCCTCGGTGTTCCCGCCGGTGCAGGCCGACAGCATCGAGGAACTGGCCATAGGGCTGGGCCTCGACCCCATGCAGGTCGCCGCCACCGTGGCCGGGTTCAATGCCGCCTGCCGCCCCGGCCGCTTTCACCCCACCGAACTCGACGGCTTGGCGACGGAGGGGCTGGAGATTCCCAAGACCAACTGGGCCCGGCCGCTGGATGTGCCGCCTTATTACGGCTACCAGCTCCGCCCCGGCGTCACCTTCACCTATCTGGGCCTGAAGGTGGACGAGAACGCGCAGGTCCACACCCCCGACGGCCCGGTCCGCAACCTGTGGGCGGCGGGCGAGATCATGGCCGGCTCCATCCTCGGCCAAGGCTATCTGGCCGGGTTCGGCATGACCATCGGCACCGTCTTCGGACGCATCGCGGGCAGGGAGGCCGTCGCCCATGTCGCCTGATCTTTCCGCCATGGCCGCCAATGTCGAGGAGGCCCGTCGCCAGATCGACATCTGCAATGCCTGCCGCTATTGCGAGGGCTTCTGTTCGGTCTTTCAGGCGGTCTCGCGCGAGCGGTCCTTTACCGATGGCGACATCACCCAGCTGGCCAATCTGTGCCACAACTGCCGCAACTGCTATTACGCCTGCCAATATACCCCGCCGCATGAATTCGCGCTGAACATCCCCGAGGTGCTGGCCGAGGTCCGCGCCGACAGCTGGGAGCGTCTGGCCCGCCCGCAGGGCATCGCCCGGCTGTTCCAGAGCCGCGGCGTGGCGATGGCCGGGTTGCCGGTCGTGGCGCTGTCGGCATTCTTCTGGCTGATGCATGCCTTCCGGCCGGCCGAGGGTGCGGGATTCTATGCCTACCTGACCCATAACCTGCTGATCGCGTTGTTCATCCCCGCCTTCGTCCTGCCGCTGGCGCTGATCGCCGCCTCCCTGCGCGCCTATTGGGCCGAGATCGGCGGCGGGCGGGTGCGGCTGCCGCATCTGCTGCGCGCGACCCGGCTGGCGGCGCAGATGCGCAACCTCGACGGCGGGCACGGCGATGGCTGCAATTACGAGGACGGCGACCGTTTTACCCAGCGCCGGCGGCTGTTCCACCAGCTGACCCTGTGGGGCTTCGTGCTGTGCTTTGCCGCCACCTCGGCGGGGACGATCATGCATTACCTCCTCGCTTGGCCGGCGCCCTATGGCTTCTGGACGCCGCCCAAGCTGCTAGGGGTGCCGGGGGGGCTGATGCTGCTGGCCGGCACCGCCGGTCTGGCGGCGCTGAAGCTGCGGGCACCGCGCGAATACGGCGCCCGGCGGGTCTGGGGCGGCGAGATGGCCTTCATCCTGCTGCTGCTGCTGACCGCGCTGTCGGGGCTGCTGCTTTACGCGGCCACCGGCACGGCGCTGGTCGGGCCGCTGCTGGCGCTGCATCTGGCGGCGGTGATGACGCTGTTTCTGCTGATGCCGTTTTCCAAGATGGTGCACGGTTTCTACCGCATGGCGGCGCTGGTGGCTGATGCCGGAAAGATCGCGCCGTGAGCCGGGGCACGCCATGGTTGACAGAACAGGCTTTCGCGGGCGCAATGACATATCCTTGCGCTTGCGCTGACCGAGTCGACATAAAACTTCGTCGACGCCAGGAACCGGGGTAGAGGAGGAGTTCCAACATGACTGGTATCACACGCCGGCAGCTCATTGCCACTGGCGCAGCGGCCACCGCAATGGGGATGGGCGGATTGTCGACCGCCACCGCCCAGTCGACGGTGGATTTCAGCGGCAAGACCATCGAATGGTGGATGCCCTTTGCTGAGGGCGGCGGCTCGGATGTCTGGGCGCGGTTCTTCCTGCCCTATCTGGCGAAATATTTGCCCGGCCAGCCGAACGTCATCATGCGCAACGTGCCCGGCGGCGGCTCGATCACCGGCGCCAACGAATTCGTTGCCCGCGCCCGCCCCGACGGCCTGGCGCTGATCGGCACCTCGGGCTCGACGCAGTTCCCCTATCTGCTGGGCGACCCGCGGGTGAAATACGACTATACCAAGCTGATCCCGGTGCTGGTTTCGCCCACCGGCGGCGTGGTCTACCTGCCCAAGAAGTTCGGCATCGAGAGCGCCGCCGACATGGGCAAGCTGTTCGATCAGGAGCTGATCTACGGCAGCCAGGGCGCGACCTCGCTGGATCTGGTGCCGATGCTGGCCTTCCGCCTGCTGGGGCTGAACGTGCGCCACGTCTTCGGCATGAAGGGCCGCTCGGACGGAAGGCTGGCCTTCGAGCGCGGCGAGGCCACCATCGACTATCAGACCTCCTCGGCCTATCTGACCAACGTGCTGCCGCTGGTGGAGGAGGGCACGGCAGTGCCGATGTTTTCCTGGGGGGTGCTGGACGAGGCCGGCAATGTGGTGCGCGACCCGACCTTCCCCGACCTGCCGCATTTCCTGGAAGCCTACGAGATGGTGCACGGCACCCGGCCCGAAGGCGTCGAGGCCGATGCCTATCTCGCCTTCTTCGGCTCGGGCTTTGCCGCGCAGAAGCCGGCCATGCTGCCCGAGGGCACGCCCGACGACATCGTGGCCGCCTATCGCAAGGCCTTTGCCGATGCGGTCGCCGACCCCGAATTGCAGGCCGCCAAGGGCGACATCCTCGGCGACTACCAGCAGGCGGTGGGTGACGAGATCGACGCGCTCTACCGGGTGGCGACCACGATCTCGCCCGAGGCGCGCGAATGGGTCCGCGACTTCCTGACCAGGGAATACCAGGTCAAGTTCTGATCATCGCCCGGCACGACCGGGCCCCTCTGCCCCGCCCCCGACCGGGGCGGGACAGAGGCCAGCCGGCCACGCCCTCCATCACAAGAGGCCGTTATGGTTGACGTATTTCTCAGCTCGTTTGCCACCCTGCTGACCTGGCATCACCTGCTCTACATGCTGCTGGGCATCACCATGGGGATGGTGGTCGGCATCCTGCCCGCCCTGGGCGGCATCGCCGGCATGTCGCTGATCATCCCGTTCATCTACGGCATGGACGCCACCTCGGCGATGGCGATGATGGTCGGCCTGCTGGCGGTCATCCCCACCTCCGACACCTTCGCCTCGGTGCTGATGGGCATTCCCGGCGGCACCGCCTCGCAGGCCACCATCCTCGACGGCTTTCCGCTGTCCAAGAAGGGCGAGGCCGCCCGCGCGCTCAGCGCCGCCTTCTTCGCCTCCATGGTCGGCGGGCTGTTCGGCGCCATCGTGCTGACCGGCGCGGTGGTGGTGGCGCGGCCGCTGATCCTCAGCTTCGGCTCGGCCGAGCTGTTCATGCTGGCGATCTTCGGCCTGTCGATGATCGGCGTTCTGGCCGGCAACAGCCTGGGCAAGGGCATCGGCGCCTGCGCCGCCGGCCTGGCGCTGGGCAGCCTCGGCATGGCGCCCGCCTACGGGACCGAGCGCTTCACCTTCGACTCGCTCTATCTGATGAGCGGGGTGCCGCTGGTCATCGTCGGCCTCGGCATCTTCGCCGTGCCCGAGATCGTGGACCTGCTGCGCCAGGACCAGTCGATCTCCGCCACCGGCAAGCTGGGCAAGGGCTGGCGGGCCGGGCTGCTGGATGTCTGGCGCGAGCGCTGGCTGACCCTGCGCTGCTCGGGGCTGGGGGCGATCATCGGCATCATTCCCGGCCTCGGCGGCAGCGTGGTGGACTGGCTGGCCTATGGCCATGCCGTGCAGACCTCCAGGGACCGCGAGAATTACGGCAAGGGCGACATCCGCGGGGTGATCGCGCCGGAATCGGCCAACAATTCCTGCGCCGGCGGCGCGCTGGTGCCGACGCTGCTGTTCGGCATTCCCGGTTCCGGCTCGATGGCGATCTTCCTGGCGGCGATGGTGCTGATCGGCATCCAGCCGGGGCCGGGCATGGCCGATCCGGCCCGCGACCTCGACCTGACCTATACGGTGATCTGGACGCTGGCCATCGCCAACGTGGTCGGCACCGGCTTCTGCCTGCTGGTCGCGCCCTTCGTCGCCAAGCTGACCACCATCAACTTCAAGCTGTTCGCGCCGTTCATGATCATCGTGGTCACTTTCGGCGCGTTGCAGACCTCGCGTTCGATGGGCGACATGGTGGCGCTGCTGGTGATCGGCCTGCTGGGCATCTTCCTCAAGCGTTTCGGCTGGCCGCGACCGGCCTTCCTGATCGGCTTCGTGCTGGCCGAGCAGATCGAGACCTATCTCTATCAGGCGGTGCAGTTCAGCGGCTGGGGCTTCCTGATGAAGCCGATGGTGCTGGCGATTTTCGGCATCACGGTGATCTCGGTCTGGTTCGGCATGCGTCAGGGCCCGGACGAGGCCAATGCCAAGTCGCTGGACATGGAGGGCGGCGGCGCCCATTCCAAGGCCCGCAATCTGGTGCCGCAGATGATCTTTGCCGGTCTGGTGCTGGTGGCGTTCTGCTATGTGCTCTATGCCAGCCGCGGCATGCCCTTTCTGGATGCGATCTTCCCGGTGGCGGTGTCGGTGGTGGGGGTGCTGGCCGGCATCCTGCTGCTGGTGCCGCTGTGGCGGGTGCATGCCAGCAACGGCACGCTGGAGAACCCGGCCAATTTCGACGCCGAAGCCTATACCACCGACAACGGCCAGTGGCGCTTCGTCGCCTGGCTGGCCGGTTTCGGGGCGATGGTCTGGGTGGTGGGCTTCGTGCTGGGGATGGTGCTGTTCTTCATGTCCTTCCTGCGCATCGTCGCCGGGGCGAGCTGGCGGCGCAGCCTGATGCTGACCGGCATCGCGTTGCTGATCATCGTCGGCACCTCCTATCTGTTTCACATGCAGATGCCGCGCGGGCTGCTGCAGGAATTCGTCCCGACGCTGCCCTGGCCGTTCAACTGATCCTCGACCCGACCCGGGCCGCGACCTGCGCGCGGCCCGGGCCGTCCCGTTTCCCGTCCGACAGAAGGAAGCCGCATCATGGCACGTCAACGACCGATCCCCTGCATCCTGATGCGCGGGGGCACGTCGAAGGGACCGTATTTCCGCCTTTCCGACCTGCCCGCCGACGAGGCGGCGCGGGCGCGGGTGCTGCTCGCCGCCATGGGCTCGCCCGATCCGCGCCAGATCGACGGCATCGGCGGCGCCGACACGCTGACCAGCAAGGTGGCCATGGTCGGCCCCTCGGCCCGCGAGGGGGTGGATGTCGACTATCACTTCGCGCAGGTCTCGGTGGACCGGGCCTTCGTCGACACGGCGCCCTCCTGCGGCAACATGCTGGCCGGGGTCGGTCCCTTCGCGATCGAGAGCGGCATGGTCCCGGTGCAGGGCGACACCACGCGGGTGGTGATCCATGACGCCAATACCGGCAGCCGGATCGAGGCCGTGGTGCAGACCCCCGACGGTGCGGTGAATTACGACGGCGAGGCGCGGATCTCGGGCGTTCCGGGCAGCGCGGCGCCGGTGCGGCTGAACTTCATGGGCATCGTCGGCTCCAAGACCGGGGCGCTGTTCCCGACCGGCCGCGCGATGGAGGAGATCGACGGCGTGGCGGTGACGCTGATCGACGCCGCCGTGCCGATGATGATCCTCCGCGCCGCCGACCTGGGCAAGACCGGTACCGAGACCCCGGCCGAACTGGACGCCGACCGCGAGTTCTTTGCCCGGATCGAGGCCATGCGGCAGGAGGCCGGGCGGCGCATGGGCCTTGGCGACGTGGCCGGCAAGGTGATCCCCAAGATCGCCATGCTCTCGCCGCCACGGGCCGGCGGCGCGGTCGCCGCGCGCTATTTCGTGCCGCACAAGACCCATGCTGCCTATGCGGTGACCGGGGGGCTCTGCACCGCCTCCTGCGTCATGGCGCCGGGCACCGTGGCCGAGGGTGTCGCCCTGCGCCCCGCTGGCGATGACGCCGAGGTGGTGATCGAGCATCCCAGCGGCGTGATCGAACTGGCCATGACCACCCGGCAGGGCGAGGCGGGCGTGGAGATAGTCGCCGGCGGTGTCATCCGCACCGCGCGCAAGCTGATGGCGGGCGAGGTCTTCGTGCCCGCCGCGGCTTGGGAGGAGGCGTGATGCGGCTGCTGGTCCTGCCCGGCGACGGCATCGGCCCGGAAATCGTCGCGGCCACGCTCCGGGTGCTGGAGGCGGTCGGCCGGCGCCACCACCTGCGCTTCGACTGCGAGACCCGCGACATCGGCTTCGCCGCGCTGGCGGCCGAGGGCACTACCTTTCCCGGCGACCTGCTGGACCTGGCGCGCAGCAAGGACGGCATCCTGCTGGGTCCGGTTTCGCATCTCGCCTATCCGCCGCGCGAGCAGGGCGGGGTGAACCCTTCGGCGATGCTGCGCACCAGGCTGGACCTGTTCGCCAATATCCGCCCGGCGCGCACCCGCCCCGGCGTCGCCCATCGCGGCACCGAGATGGACCTGGTGATCATGCGCGAGAATACCGAGGGCATGTATCCCGACCGCAACATGGTCGCCGGCTGCGGCGAGTTCATGCCCACCGAGGATGTGGCGATCTCGATGCGCAAGGTCACCGCCCCGGCGATCGAGCGCATCGCCCGCGCCTCCTTCGAACTGGCGATGCGGCGGCGCCGCAAGGTGACGGCGGTGCACAAGGCCAATGCCTTCGTGCTGACCGACGGGCTGTTCCTGCGCGAGGTCCGCAAGGTCGCCGCCGAATTCCCGCAGGTCGAGCTGGAGGAGGTGCTGATCGACGCCATGGCCGCGCTGCTGGTGCGCCATGCCGGGCGCTATGACGTGATCTGCACCACGAATTTCTATGGCGACACGCTGTCGGACCTGACCTCGGAGCTCTCGGGCAGCCTCGGCCTCGGCGGGTCGCTGAATGCCGGCCGCGACCATGCGGCGGCGCAGGCGCAGCATGGCTCGGCCCCCGATATTGCCGGGCAGGATCGCGCCAACCCGTGTTCGCTGATCCTGTCGGCGGCGATGCTGCTGCGCTGGCATGGCGAGCGCGGCGGCGGTGCCGGCTATCTGGCCGCCGCCGATGCCATCGAGGCGGCGGTGGATACGGCGGTGTCGCGACCGGAGACCCGGACTCGGGACCTGGGCGGGGTGCTGGGCACGGGCGCCTTCACCGACAACCTGGTGGCCGCGCTGGCCTGAGGCCGGCCCTTGATCACGCAGGGCCTGTCCGCCATCTGCGATCACAGGCGCAGCGCCGGCCCGGCGCCAGCCGTCCGGGGGGCCGGTGCCTAGAGGTCCAGCGGCGCCTCGGCCAGCAGCACCCCGTCGCCATCGGCATAGACCATGGCGCCGGGGACGAAGGTGACATTACCGAACGTCACCGGCACGTCGCGCCAGCCCTGTCCGGTCTTGGTGCTTTTCTTCGGCGCCCGGCCCAGCGCCAGCACGGCGAAATCCATCTCCGCCAGCGCATCGCCGTCGCGGATGGCGCCATTGACGATGACGCCAGCCCAGCCGTTCCGCTGGCCCAGCGCCGCGATCTGGTCGCCCACCAGCGCGCAGCGCAGCGAGCCGGCGCCATCGACCACCAGCACCCTGCCGCGCCCGTCCTCGGACAGGATGGCGCGGATCAGGCTGTTGTCCTCGAAGCATTTCAGGGTGACGGCCCGGCCGTGAAAGCCGCGCCGCCGGCCGAACCAGCGCCATTGCATCTGGCACAGCTGCACCTGGTCGTCATGGCTGTCCACCAGATCGGCGGTGGCAAGGAAATCGCTCATCTCGCTGTCCTCGTTGGGGGTTTCAGGCAGGGGGCGCGGCCAGCACCCGCAGCGGCGCACCCGCCCGCCAGGCCCGGATGTTCTCGACCGTATCGCGGAAGAACTCGGCATAGGCGCCCTGGGTGGCATAGCCGACATGCGGGGTCAGCACGGTGTTGGGCGCGTTGCGCAGCGGATGGTCCGGGGGCAGGGGCTCGCGGTCGAACACGTCCAGCCCGGCGCGGATGCGGCCTTCCCGGAGCGCGGCGATCAACGCCGCCTCGTCCACCAGCGGCCCGCGCGCGGTGTTGATCAGCATCGCCCCCGGCTTCATCGCCGCCAGTTCCGCGGCGCCGACAATGCCCCGGCTGCGATCCGACAGGATCAGGTGCAGCGAGACCACATCGGCCTCGGCGAACAAGGTGACCTTGTCGACGCGGCGCACGCCCAGCTCGGCGGCGCGGGCCTCGGTCAGGTTGGGGCTCCAGCCGATCACCTGCATCTCGAAGGCCCGGCCGATCACGGCCATGCGCCCGCCCAGCTTGCCGAGGCCCGCCAGTCCCAGCACCTTGCCGCCCAGTACCTGCCCGAGGCCGGCCTGCCAGCCGCCGGCGCGGATCGTGGCGTCCTCGGTCGGGATGTGCCGGGCCAGCGCAAAGATCAGCCCCCAGGCCAGTTCGGGCACGCCCCGCCGCGATTCCCCCGCCGCCGTGTGGCAGACAGTGATGCCCTGCGCGGCCGCCGCCGCCAGGTCGAGGGTGCGGATGCGGGCTCCGGTCACGCTGACCAGCCGCAGCCGCGGCAGCCGCGCCATCAGCGAGGGCGGCAGCGCCATGCGCTCGCGCATCAGGCACAGCACGTCGAAATCGGCCAGCGCCGTCGCCGCTTCCTCCTCGGTGGCGAGGTTGCGGCCAAAGCGCACCACCTCGCAATCCGGGCCCAGCGAGGCCCAGTCGGCCAGCCCCAGCGCCACGTCCTGATAGTCGTCCAGAATGGCAATGCGCAGCATCATTCCTCCCCCCGTGCCATGTGCAGATCCGCCGCCGCCAGCGGGATGCCGGCGCGCGCGGCCTCGTGCAGAATCTCGGTCACCACTGCTTCCGTCAGCGGAATCCCGGTCTTCAGCCGCGCCTGCATGGTGGCGGCCTCCGGCTCGCCCGGCATCAGGATCGGGCGGGCGGGGTCCAGCGGCGCGCAGGCGCGGGCGCGGGCCACCAAGTCGTCCATGCGGGCGCGGATCTCGTCGGCGGGCATGAACAGGTCGGGGCGAAACAGGATGAAGCTGTGGCCGACCTTCTGCGGCAGGTCGCGGGCCTTGTACTGGTCGCGCACCTGGCCGCCGAAGGCGCCGCCGGTCAGCACGCCGGCCATGATCTCCATCATCAGCGACAGGCCCGAGCCCTTGGGCCCGCCCAGCGGCAGCAGGATGCCGTCATAGGCGCGCTGGGAATCGGTGGTGGGGTTGCCCTCGGCGTCCAGCGCCCAGCCCTCGGGGATGGGCTGGCCGGCCGCGGCGGCCTGGCGGATCTTGCCGCGGGCGGCGACCGAGGTCGCCATGTCCAGCAGGATCGGCGGGCTGTCGGTGCCGCCCGGCATGCCGAAGGCGAAGGGGCTGGTGCCCAGGAACGGCGTGCGCCCGCCCCAGATGGGCATGCTGGGCGAGGCATTGGTGAAGACCAGCGCCCCCATTCCGGCCTCGACCGCGCGCAGCAGATAGGTGGCGGCCATGCCGAAATGCGCGCTGTCGCCGACCCCGACGATGGCGATGCCCTGCGCGCGGGCCAGCGCGATCGCCTCGTCCAGCGCAAACCGCGCGGCGACGAAGCCAAGCGCGTTGTCGCCCTGCACATGCAGCGCGGCGGGCGCCGGCCGGGTCAGGCGCAGCCGCGGGCGGGGATTGGCGGCGCCGTTGCGCAGCCGCTCGACATAGATCGGCAGACGCGCGGTGCCATGCGTGCCCACCCCGCGCAGATCGGCCAGCACCAGGCAATGCGCCACCCAGCCGGCATCTTCCGCCGCCAGGCCGGCGGCGCGAAAGATGGCGGCGACGGCCTGGCGCAGGCGGTCGGGATCGGCGGGAAACGCGGGCATGGCGGCCTTCCTTTCAGGGCAGGGGGCGGGCGCCGGCGCGGCGCAGCAGCACCGGCAGCACCATCGGCACCAGCGTGACGATCAGCACCACCCGGCACAGGTGATGCAGGCTGACGAAGGCCGGGTCGGCATCCAGCGACAGGGCGATCAGGCTCATCTCCGGCAGGCCGCCGGGCACCAGCGCCAGCAGGCCGATGGCGAAGGGCACGCCGCTGGCCCATTCCAGCGCCAGCGCGGTGGCGATGGCCAGCGTGATGCTGAAACAGGTCAGCAGCGTGCCCAGCATGATCGCGGTGACCAGCAGGCTGCGGCGTACCCCGGCGAAATGCTGGCCGATGGTGGCGCCGATGACGATCTGGGCCAGCGCGATCACCAGCCCCGGCACCGCCGCGTCGGTCAGGCCCGAGCCATGGGCCAGCGCGCTGAGGATCAGCGGCCCGGTCAGATTGGGGGTGGGAATGCGCAGCCAGCCGGCCAGCCGCATGCCGAGGACGGCCGCCGCCACCAGCACCGCCGCGTCCCATGGCGGCAGCCCGGCGCTCCAGTCCAGGCTGCGGTTGACCTGGCCGGTGCCGATGGTGGCCAGCAGCCCGGAAGCCGCCAGCCCCAGCGGCACCGTCGAGACCAGGATGACCAGCCGCGTCGCGTGTACCATGCTGACGCTGCGCACGTCGCCGCCCAGTTCCGGTGCCATGACGATCATCTCGGACAGGCCGCCGGGCATGCCGCTCATCGCGGCGGTGGTCACGTCCAGCCGCCCCAGCCGCCGGCAGATCAGAAAGCCGAAGGCCCCGCAGATCAGGGTGAAGACCACGACCGCGCCGAGGCTGAGCCACCATTCCCCGGCCCGCGCCAGCGTCTGCGGGGTGAAGGCGCTGCCGACCATCAGCCCGATCACCGCGATCATCGCCCGGCGCGGCTGCGGCACCACGGTCATGCGCGCGCCGGCAATGGCCAGGGCCGTGGTCACCGCCATCGCCCCCAGCATCCAGCCCAGCGGCACGCCCAGCAGATAGGCCGCCGACCCGCCCAGTGTCCCGGCCAGCAGCGTCCGGGCGCTGTAGAGCAGCGCCGCGCGCTCCCGGCCGTTCATCCCTGGCTGCAAGCTGGCGGAGGTCATGATCTCGGGCCATATCCTTCCCAGGCATTTTGGCATACCATGGCATGCAAGGCAATCGAGGCCCGGCGCCGCCCTGCCTCTTGCCGAAGCCGGCGAAATGGGGGATTCCGGTCCGGCGGCCCGGCGGCCCGGCGGCCCGGCGCCCGCATGTCGCCCGAGGAAGGGAGAGGATGACCAGGACCCGCAGCCAGATGGCCTATCAGGCAATCCTGGAAGCCATCCGTGACGGGATCTATCCTCCGGGCATGTCGCTGCTGGAGGAGGAGGTGGCCGCCAGCATCGGCGTCAGCCGCACCCCGGTGCGCGAGGCCTTCGGCCGCCTGCGCGAGCGCGGGCTGCTGGTCTCGACCGCGGGCCGCAGCGCGGCGGTGGCCGAGCTGTCGATGCAGCAGATCTTCGAGCTTTACGCCATGCGTCAGGAGATGGACGGCCTGGCCGCCAGCTTCGCCGCCCGCCACGCCACCCCGGCCGAGGTGGTCAATCTCGAGCAGCTCAATGCCGAATTCGGCGCCAGCGCAGGCGACCCCCGCCGGGCGGCGCATTGGAACCGGCTGCTGCATGCCCGCATCTATGACGCGGCGCGCAACCGCTATCTCGGGCAGGCGCTGGAGGGCATCCAGGAAACCATCGCGCTGCTGCAGGACACCACCTTCAGCCAGCCCGGCCGCACGGAGACGGCGGTGCCGGAACATGCCGCGATCATCGCGGGTATCCGCAACCGCGACCCCGAGGCGGCGCGCGCCGCCGCCATCACCCATATCCAGAACGCCTTCCAGACCCGGTTGCAGATCACCCATCGCGGCGGCTGATCGCTACGGCCCGCCAGGCCCCCGCCGCCCACCTGCTGTTGCTCCGTCACGGGTTGCGCTGCCCTGCCCGCCGCCCCGGCCCGCCATGGCCGTGCTGTCGCTCCGTCGCGGGCTGGGCTTCCCCGCCCGCTGCCGCCTCGGCCAAGTCCCTGCCCGCCGCCCGGACTACCATGGCCGTGCTGTTGCCCCGTCGCGGGTTGCGCTGCCGTGCCCACCGCCGCCCCGACCCACATCCCTGTCTGCCGCCCGGCCGGCCCATGGCCGGGCTGCCGCCTCTGCGTCCGGCCCGCTGCTCGGCCGTGTCGTTGTATCCGCCACCGCAAGCCGCTTATGACCAGGCCGCCGGGTCCGTGCCCAGCGGCACCGGCAGTCGCGCCCATTCGGCCGGTTTTCCGTCCAGCAGCAGCGCCGGGCGCAGCGCCTGGACGGTGCCGAAGGCGGTGGCATGGTTGTCGCTGAGGTCCGCGGCCTCGCCCGCCCGGGGCGAGGCGGCGGGGGGCGCGGCCTCGTCGCCCAGTGCCGCGCGCATCCGCCACATCCATTCCGCCGTCGCCGCCAGCGACAGCGCGCCATGCCAGCGCCCGCCCTCGCGCATCTGCCGGATCAGCGCCACCATTGCCGTGAAGGCCAGCAGATAGCCGCTGAGATAGTCGATGGGCTGGCAGGGCAGCAGGGCCGGGCGCCCCTCCGGGTCCGGCGGCAGCGCCATGCCGGTGGTGGCCTGCACCAGGCTGTCATAGCCGCGCCGGTCCTGCCAGCCCGTGCCGGCGGCGAAGGCGGTCAGCTTCAGCGATACCAGCCGCGGGTTCAGCGCGCCCAGCGCCTGCGTGCCGAAGCCGCGCGCCGCCAGCGCACCGGGGCGGTAGCCGTCGATGAACACGTCGCCCTCGCGGATCAGTTGCGCCAGGGTTTCGCGGCCGGCGTCGTCGTTCAGGTCCAGCATCGCCGCCCGCTTGCCAAAGCCGGTATCGATCACCAGCGAGGCGATGAAGGGCAGGCCCGGCCCCGAGATCCGCAGCACCGTGGCGCCATGCTCGGCCAGGGTGCGCCCGCCCATCGGCCCGGCGATCACCCGCGTCAGGTCCAGTACCCGCAGCCCCGACAGCGGCCGCGCCGCCGCGCCCGGCCAGCAGCGCGGCGGCACCTCGGCCAGCTTTTCCAGCCGGATCGGCGGCTGGTCGCGCAATTCCGCCGCCTGCGGGCCGGCCAGCCAGTCGGCGCGGCT
>JBEBVF010000008.1:0-56747 GCA_040392885.1 Paracoccus sp. (in: a-proteobacteria)
GCGGCGCCAGCCCGTAGCCGGAGCCGGCGGGCTGCTGCGGCGGATAGCCGGCGCCATAGCCCTGCGGCGGCGGCGGGGCATAGCCCGGCTGCGGATAGCCGGCAGGCGGCGCATAGCCGCCCGGCGCCGGCGGCTGCTGGGTGGGGGGCACGAAGCCGCCGGGGGTGCCGATCACCGTGCGCTCGCGCCCCGGTGGCGGGGGTTGCGGCGCCCCGGGCGGCTGGCCGAAGGGCGAGCCGCTGCCCGATGCCGGCGGCTGGCCATAGGGGCCGGGCTGGCCCGGCGGCGTGCCCGGTGCCGGCCCCGGCCCGCCCGGCTGCTGCGGGCCGCCGATGCGGGTGCGGTCGCGGTCATCCCCCGCCATGGCCGGGCCTCCCTCTGCTGCCGTCCGCCTGTTTCCCCTGCCCCGGCCCCCGCATCAGGCGCGCTCCGGGATGGCCCAGAGCTCCAGCTTCAGCTCCGGCCAGTCGCCGGCGAAATGCATGCCCAGGGCGGCGGCGGTCGAGAATTCGCGCCATAGCGGCACGTTCTTTTCCAGCCGGAAATAGACATTGGTGGACAGCACCCGGATCTGGCGCGGCGGGTTGGGCATATGCGCCAGCGGAATGCCGGGCAGGTTGTTGTTGACGATCTCGGCCATGCGGGTGTTGGGGCCGACCTTGCACAGGGCCGGGAACTGCGCCTGCACCTGACCCAGCGGCTGGGCGCTTTCCACCTCGATGACGAAGGTGGCGTCCCGGAACAGGTTGCGGTCGGCGACGCGGGCCAGGTAGCTGTTCTGGCGCACCTGCTCCAGCGGCAGGCGGATGGCGCGGCCGATGTCGCGGGCCAGCAGCCGCTGGATGTCGCTGACCACCGGGCCGAAGCTGGCCTTGGGGTCGTCATGGTCATAGGCCGGGTAATCCGGCGCCAGCCGGTTGCCGTCAAAGCTGGACAGCTCGCCCGCCAGCCCGATCAGCGCGACATAGAGGCGCTCGGGGTGGATGGCGGCGGCGCGCGCCATGTGCCGCAGCGGCCCGACGGCGCGGTTCAGCGCCATCAGCATCAGATAGTCCAGCGCCTGCATGCCGCCCCCGGCCGAGGGGTCGGCGGCATAGCGGGCCAGCGTCTCCAGCCGCGCCTCGACCCAGCCCAGCACCCGCGACAGATAGCCGGAAAGCTGCGGATGTGCGCCGATCACCAGCGCCGGCGGCGCCGCGGTCTCGTCCAGCGTCACCACGCCGTCGCGCACCTCGAGGATGCGGGCCAGCGGCAGGTTCTGATAGCCGGGGCGCGGCGTCTGGCGGATCGCCAGCTCCAGCCGCGGCACCGCCAGTTCCAGCACCTGCTCGACCCGCATCGCCGAGGTGGCGTCGCTGACGGTCTCGGCGATGCTGCCCCAGCGGGTGGTGGTGCCCTCCTCGTCCAGGGGCGCGGTGTCGCGGGTGTTGGGCGAGATGTCGGGCAGGGTCAGCCAGACGGTATGACCGGCCGCATCCTCCGGCACCGCCACCGCCAGCGGCAGCGGCCCGGTGCCCGGCGCCTCGAAGGGGGTGCCGTCGGGCATCACCCCGCTGACCGCGCGCAGGGCGATGCGGCCCTGCTGGGCGGCGTCGCGGTCGATCGACAGCTCGACCACGCCCCAGGGATAGGGGGTGATGACGCGGGTCCGGGCCCTGACCAGGTTTTCGACATAGCGGTCAGCCTGTTGCAGGTGATGGGGTTGCAGGAACAACCCCTCCTTCCAGGCGACCTTGCTATACCAGGACATGAAGCGCCCCTTCCCCAAAACGCGATGCGCATTATTGCCGGTTCAAGGGTTTTCGCGCCCGGCCCCGCATCGGTCAAGCCCGCCGTATCGGAAAGGTTCCGGTCCGGCCCCGGCCGCGGCACAAAATTTTCCCCTTGACCGCGGATGCGGCAAGGCCGGCGGCGCGACACGCGCGCAGCCGGTCCTGCCCCGCCGGTCCCGGCCCGACCCGAAGGCCCGGCCCGTGCCGCCTCCCCGGTGACGGGCCGGGGCGCGGCCGCGCCTGCCTCAGAACTGCAGGCGCAGCTGTCCGGTCACCCCATAGCTGTCCAGCGCGCTGCCGGTGCGGCCGTCAACGCGGATGGTGGCGTTCAGCTGCTTGATCGGGCCGGTGCCGTCCATCAGCCGGACATAGGAGGCGCCGAGGCTGACCTCGCCGAAGCTGCCCAGATTGTCCGAACTGAGCCGCTGCACCGAGGTGGTGCCATCGCTCTGCATCAGGGTGAAGGTCGATTCCGCCGGCTTGGCGAAATCCTTGTACCAGGTGCCCGAGGCAAACAGCGACATGGCGCTGCGGCCGTCCTCGGCCAGCCGGGTGCGCGACAGGCCGGCGCCGATGAAGCCGATCCTGGTCTCGCTGTCGTCCAGGGCCAGCGTGGAATCGTCGTCGAAGACGATGGTGTCGGTCGAGGTCTTCGTCCAGGCGAAGCCCGCCGTCGGGGTCAGCGACCAGCCGCTGTCCTCGGCGCCCAGCGGCATCGAATAGCCGACCGAGCCGCTGACCGTGGTGGCGCGCGAGTCGAATTCGGCATCGGTTAGCCGCAGGCCGAGCGAGCCGGGCTGCGGGGTGTTGTTCAGCTTGAACGCCGTCCATTCCCGCCGCAGCTGCAGGTCGACCACCCAGGAGCCCTTCATCGCCGAGACATAGACGCCGGCATATTTCTGGTCGAAATCGGCGTCGTTGACCGAGGTCATCTCGGCGGTGGCGCGGCCGGTGATCGGGTCGACCGCATAGACCGGCTGCGTGGTCGAGCCGCTGTTCATGCCCAGGATGGCGCCGCCGATCAGCGTCCATTCGGCAAAGCGGCCGTCATAGCAGCCCAGGTCGGTGCCGACCTGGAAGCCGTGATAGCTGGCATCGATCTTGCTCTCGACCGAGATGCGCTCGCCATTGGGCAGTTCCGCGCCGCGGGTGGCGCCGGTGGCATCCGCCGTGCCGCCGACCGCCCGCGCCCAGCTGCCCATGCGGCAGGCGCGGTCGGCCTCGAAGCCGATGCCGGTGGTATAGGGGCTGGAGGGCCGGTTGATGACGGTGCCGATCAGGCTCTGGGTCAGCACGATATTGCCCGAGATCGCGCCCACCGCCGGGTTGGCGGCGCTGATCAGCTGGATCTCGCCGGCATCGTCGTCGGCCACGACCAGATAGATCACCCGCTCGGTCGCCTCGGGCAGGCCGACCGGATCGGCCAGCGAATAGCTGTTGGCGCCGTTGAAGGCGGTATCCCAGGACAGCAGCGTGGCGGCCTGGCCGAAATCGGGCTCGGCATTGCCGGCATCGCGGATGTCGAAGCTCAGCACCCCGGAGACCGGACCGCCGGTGACCTCGACCCGGTCGGCGGTGCCGGCCGCGATGTCGGTATCCAGCCGGTAGAGGCCACTGCCCGACAGCGCGCCGGTGACGGTGACCACATCGCCGACGGCGCCGTCGGCCAGCGCCAGCGTGCCATCGTTGACCAGATCGCCATCGACGGTCAGCACACCCGGCGCGGCCCCACCCAGCGCCATCTCCACATCCTCGTTCACCACCAGGCGCGCTGCGCGCACCGTCTCGCCGCTGGCGAATTCATGGTCCGCCGCCAGCACCAGATCGCCGGAGATCGTGCCGGTGGGCTCGAAGCTCATGTCGCCGCCGGCAAAGGTGACGCTGCCATTGACGGTGCCCGCCAGCGAGAAATTGCCCGAGGTCAGGATATTGCCCTGCACCAGCCCCGGCGCGCCGACGGTCAGCGTCCCTTCGTTGGTGGTGTCGGCAATCAGCGTGCCCAGCACGGTCAGATCGCCGGTGGACTGGATCAGGGCGCCGTCGTTCAGCACCACGATCGAGCCTTCCTCGATCACCGAACTGTCGTCCAGCGGTTCGGCCAGCGCACCGACATTGAACAGGACCTGGCCCCCGGCCACGTCCAGCGCCACCATCGCCTCGCTCTCCGGCGCCGCGAGCATCGAGAACCCGCGGGCCGCCGACTGCAACTGTGCGATGATCAACTGGCCTTCGATGTTCAGGACGCCGGTGATGGTGCCGGTGGCGCGCAGGATCACATCGCCCGAGACGCTGCCATTGGCACCGATCAGCTGGCCGGCATTGTCGATATTGCCCTGCACCCGCCCGGCAACGGTCAGCGCACCGCCGGCGAGGTTTTCCAGCGTCACCGGGGTCAGGACCGCTCCGGCCTGCACCACGGTGTTGCCGGCATTCGACAGCCTGTCCACCTGAAGGTCGCCGGTCACGCGGACCGAGCTGCCGGCCTCGGTGACCACGGTCGCGGCGCGGCCGGCCAGGCTGGCCTCGCCCTCGACGGTCAGGTCGCGCTGCAAGCGGCCGGTCGAGACCAGCCTGCCGCCGGATTCGACCAGCATCGCCGCATCCAGCGTGCCGTTCACCGTGCTGGTGCCCCCCGCCGCCGTCACCAGCACCGCATCCGAGCGCAGCACCGAGCCGGCGCCGACCCGCAGCCGGTCGTTGTTGGTCAGGCCGGCCACCGTCAGCGTGCCGATGCTTTGCAGCAGCCCGTTGTTGACCACATCGCCGGCGGCATTGCCCAGCCGGGCGGTGCCGTTGTTGGTCAGCGCCCCCGAGAGCACCCCGGAGGAGGTCAGCAGTCCGTCATTGACGATCGCACCGGTGGAGTGGGCGCCGGCGGCGACGATCATCTCGCCCGCGGCCATGTTGTGGATCTGCGAATCGATGGTCAGCCGCGCGCTGCCCAGCAGCCGCAGCGTGCCGCTGCTGACCAGCCCGCCGGCGCCGATGCCAGCGGCCCCGGTGACCCGGACCTCGCCGTCGTTGACGGCATCGGCCAGGGTGCCGCCGGCCAGGTCGGTGCGCGCGCCCAGGGCGTTGTGCAGCCCGCTGACGGTGCCGCGGGCGACCAGCCGGCCCTGATTCTCGATCGCGCCGGAAAGCGAGCCGGCGACGGTGGTGGTGCCGCCGAGCACGCCGCTGCCGACGGTCATCGCCCGGCCGGCGCCCACGGTCAGGCTGCCTTGCGAAACCAGGCTCGCCACCGTCAGGTCGCCATGCACGAAGGCGGTGCCCCCGGCCTCGTTGTTCAGGGTGTCGATCTGCCCGGCCAGCTTGGCGGTGCCGGCATTGGCCACCGTGCCGGTGATGCGGGCGCCGGCCTGGGTAACCAGCGTGCCGGCATTGGTGACATCGCCCTGCACCCGGCCGGAGACCGCCAGCCAGCCCGGCCCGGTCACCACCACCGGATCGGTGCCGGCGGTCAGCGTGGCGCCGGCCTTGACCAGCACGCGGCCGCCCTCGACGCTCAGCGGCCCGGTCAGGCCGAGATCGCGGACGATCCGGGTGATGCCGCCGAGATTGGTATAGCCGCCGGTGATGGCGCCGGAGACCCGCGCCGTGCCGGTATTGACCACCTGCGCGGTCAGGGTGCCGCGGCTGGTCAGGGTGCCGCTGTTGTGCAGCGTGGTGGCGGTCAGCGCGCCGGTGACATGCAGGTTGCCGCTGCTGGTGATGTCGTTGGCCACGGTCAGATGGCCGGCCGCGCCGACGCGCAGGCTGCCAAGGTTGTCCATGCCCGCCACCTGGGCGGTGGGGGCGGTCACCTCGACCAGGCCGCCGGCCCGGTTGGTCACCATACCGACGACGCTGCCGCGCAGCGCCAGAGTGCCGCCGGAGAGGTTGACCACCGAGGCGACGCTGCCGCCGGCCGTGATGGTCAGGCTGCCGCCATTGTCGATCCCGCCGGCGACGGTGCCGCCCACGGTCATCACCCCGGTACCGTCGTTCAGCATGGTTCCGGCCAGGGTCAGGGTGCGGCCGCTGCCCACGGTCAGCCCGGCCTGGTTGGTCAGCGAGGCGACCGTCAGGTTGCCGCCGAGGCTCAGGCTGCCGCCGGCATTGAGCACCGTCGCGGCCGAACCGGACAGCACCGCCGTGCCCTCGTTGCGCAGGCTGCCCAGCAGCACGCCGGTGCTGGTCAGGGTGCCGCCGGCCTCGTTGCGCAGGTCGGCGCTGTCGAGCGTGCCGGCGACGGTCATCCGGCCGCCGGCGCCGTTGCGGACCGAGCCCGCGGTCAGCGTGCCGGCCGCCGGCACCGCGAGGATGCCGCCATTGCCGTTCACCACCGCCGTGGCGCTGCCGGTGAGCGAGGCGGTGCCGGTATTGGTGAAGGTGCCGGCGATCTCGCCGGTGGAGGTAAAGCTGCCGCTGCGGTTCTCGACCGCGCCGGCCAGCAGGCCGGCATTGGTGACGGTGCCGCCATCGTTGACGATCTGGTCGGCGGTGATGCTGCCGCCGGCGGCGATGGTCAGGCCGTTCTGGTTGGTCAGCAGCGCCACATCCGAGATCGAGCCGGTGGCATTGACCGCGATGGTGCCGGCATTGGTCAGGTTATGCCCGCTCATCGACAGGTCGGCATCGAGGGTGATGCCGCCGGTGGCGGCGTTCAACAGGTCGCCGCTGGTGACCACGAAATCGGCGTCGATCAGCCAGGCCTGGCTGTTGCGGACATTGCCGATGAGGGTGACGCCGCTGCCGAGGCTGCCGCCGAAATTCTCGTAATAGCCGCTGACATTGACGATCAGCACGCCGCCGAGGCCGGCGCTGATCGTGCCGTAATTCGACAGGTCGCCGACGATGGCCAGCGTATCGACGAGGCCCGAGCCGGTGACGATGCCATGATTCTCCAGCGCGCCGGTGAGGGTGGCCTGCCCGGCCACGGTGACGGTGCCCTGGCTGACGACGCTGCCAGCGAGTTCGCCGCCGCCGCCCAGGGTCAGCCCGGTGCCGGGCGCGTTCAGGCTCACGTCGCCGACCAGGGTGCCGCCGTCGACATGCAGCTGCGCATTGCCCTGCAGCGTGCCGGTGCCGCCCAGCGTCAGCCGGTCGCCGTCATCGACGGTCAGCGCGCCGCTGCCGCTCAGCGCCAGCCCGCCCAGCGCCAGGTCGCCCACGGTGGTGGCGGTGCCGGTGCCGCTCAGCGTGCCGGTCACGATGCCGGCGAGGCCGGCACCGGCATTGTTGGTCAGGTTGCCAGTGATGGTGCCGCGGCTGGTCAGCATCCCGCCCGAGACCAGCACGTTGCCGGTCACCGCGCCATTGGCGGCGATGGTGGTGTCGGCGGCTGCGCCGGTCTGGGTCAGGCCGCCCTCCAGCGCCCCGTTCACGGTCAGGGTGCCGTTCTGGTTGCTGGTGGCCCCGGCAACGCTGCCATTGGTGCCGATGGTAGCACTGCCGCCGGCGGCCACGGTCAGCCCGCCCTGGATGGTGCCCTGGCTGGTCAGGGTGGCGCCGGTGACGGTCACGTCCTGCGCGACGCTGCCATTGGCGCCGATGCCGACCTCGGTGCCGGCGCCCGAGGCGCTCAGCCCGCCGCCGAGGCCGCCGTTCAGGGTCAGGCTGCCGCCCGCGATGGTGGCATCGCCGGTGACGGTGCCGCCCTGGGCGATGGTGGTGCTGCCCGCGCTCTGGCGCAGGTCGCCGGTCAGGCTGCCGCTGGCCGAGACGGTCAGGGTGCCGGCATTGTCCAGCCGGCCGTCGGTGGTGCCCGACACGTCCAGATCGCCGCGGATGGTCAGGCTGCCGGCGGCATTGGCGGCGCTGCCGGTGACCACGACCCCGGCGCCGGTATTGACGGTCATCGCCGCGCCGTCGTTTTGCAACGCGCCCAGCAGCAGGTCGGTGCCGGCGCTGGCATTGGTCATGGTGACGGTACCGCCGGACAGGCCCTGCAACGTGCCGACCCAGCCCGAGACCGTCGCCGTGCCCGAGGCCGCCAGGGTGCCGGTGACCTCGCCCGAGGACTGGATCACGCCCGAGGAGGCGACATCGCCGGTGACCTTGCCGGTGCCGGCCACCGTCACCGCGCCGCCGGTGACATTGCCAACCAGCTCGCCCGCGATGGTGGCGCTGCCGCCGGCATTGTCGATGCCGCCGGCCACGCTCAGCCGGCCGCCGTCCAGCACGGTCAGGCTGCCGTCATTGTCGATGCTGTCGGCGCTGCCGTCGCCGGTGGCATCGACCCGCAGGATGCCGGTATTGGCCACGGCATCGGCGCTGCCGTTCAGCACCAGGGTGCCGGAACTGGCCAGCGCGCCGGTCATGCTCACCACGCCGGCATTGTCGATGGTCAGCAGCCCCTCGTTACTGATGCCGCCGGGGTTCAGGATGGTCAGCAGCCCGTCGACGACGACACTGCCCAGCCCGCGGTTGTCGAGGCCGTCCATGGTGCCGTGCAGCAGCGCGAGGCCGCGGTTGATCACCGTGCCGGTGGCGCCGCCGTCCAGATGCAGCATGCCGCCCTGGGTGACGTTCAGCGCCCCGGTGGTACCGCGCACCACCAGCTGCCCGCCCTCGACGCGGACCACGCTGCCGCTGGTCAGGGTGGTGCCGGCGGCGATGGTGAACAGGCCGGCGCGCTGGGTGACCGAGGTCGCCTCCAGATCGGCGGTGGTGACCACCTCATAGGGCGGCGCGGCCGGGTCGGCCGGAACGTCCAGCAGCAGGGCACCGACGCTGCCGGCCAGCTCCGCATCCGTGGTCAGCGTCACGTCGCCGACCACGCTGCCGGTCAGCTTCAGCATGCCGCCGCTGGCGGCGATGCCACCCTGAACGGTGCCGTCCACGGTCAGGTTGCCGCCCTCCAGCGCCAGCGGCGCGGCGCTGGCGAGGGTGCCGTAGACATAGGCGTTGCCGCCGGTCAGCAGCACCGAGCCGGCGCCCATGGTCTTGCCGGCATCGACGCGGAAACCGCCCGCCGATTGCAGCGAGGCCACGTTGGCGACATTGCCGGCGGCGATGAAATTGCCGTTGGCGGCGACGGTAATCGCGGCGCCGTTGGCATCGAACCCGGCCGGATCGTCGGCGACCGTCACCCGGCCGTTGGCCAGCACGTCCAGCGTGTCGCGCAGGATGTCGTTGCCGTCCAGCGTGATCCCGGCCAGGCCGAGATTGCCCACCTCCAGCGCGCCGTCGAGGGCGACCTCGCCCAGCAGCGCGCCGCCGGTCAGCCGGATCAGGTCCGCGGTGATCCCGGTCACCCCGTCGGCGGCATTGGCCGAGCCGAGGCTGCCCGCGCTCTCGAAGGTGCCGGCGGTGGTGAAGGTGCCGCCGCCGTTCACGGCATGGAACTGGCCGCCGGCGCCGATCTCGGCGCCCTTGCCGGCGACGCCGGTGGCGGTCACATCGCCATCGAAGGTGATCAGGCCGGTGCCGCCGACCCGGCCGACCGTGGCGCCCGGATCGGCGGGATCGGTCGCGCCCTCCAGATGCAGGCTGCCGACCACCGCCGGATCGGCGCCGTTGGGCATGGCGCCATTGGTCAGGATGCTGCCGGTGACGGTGCCGGTCGCCCCGACCACCACCGCCTCGATATTGGCGATGTCGCCGTCCAGGATGCCGTCGACCCGCACCGCGGTGTCGAGGCTGGCGGTGCCGCCGCCGCCGGCATTGGTCCAGTTCACGTTGCCGGTGGCGGTGCCGCCATCGGCGACGATCAGGCTGGAGCCGTCGCCCAGCCGGAAGCCGTTGGTGTCGGTATCGGTGGCGGCCATGCTGCCGGCCACCTCCAGCGTGGTGCCGGCAATCACCCGCACCCGCGCCGTGGTGGTATCGCCGGCATAGACCAGCCGGCCGCCGGTGCCCGGCTCGCCGCTGGTGCGGCCGATCTCGATCAGCCCGGCCATTTGCGCCTCGACGCGCAGCGTGTGGTCGGCGCCCTCGAAGCCGAATTTCAGCACCGCACTGTTATTGGTGCCGCGCAGCACGCCGGGGCTGCCGCTGACAATGGTGTATTCGCTGGACTGGACCCGGATTTCCAGCGGGCGCACGTTGCCGCCGCTGGCGGTCAGGGTGATGCCGGTGGTGCCGTAGCTGTGCAGCAGCAGCGTGTCGCCGTTGCGGAAGTTGCGCGCCGAAGGACTGCCCGGCGTACGCCAGAAGCGATAGGTGGCGCTCATGCTGTCGCGCAGGTCGATATTGGCGCCGTCCACCGCCAGCGCGTCGAGCAGGCGCACCGTGTCGGCCGCCGCCGGCACCTGCATCAGGCACAGCCCGGCCCCGACCAGCGCCGTGGTCAGATAGAGCCGGCCGCCGCGCGGCCGTGCCGGCGCCGGCTGGCCCCGTTCCTGCCGCGACCGGGGCAGCGCCCCGTCCCCATGAAGGGTTGCATTCGATGTGGAGCCTTGGCGGCGCATCGCGTCCTCCCGCACGAGAATTCAACCCAACCGCTATCAAAATGCCGTGCGGCTGGCGATACCAAAAAACGCGGCCGGAGCGATCCGGCCGCGTTTCATCTCGCGATCGTTGCATATGTCGCACGGCAACGTCGCGTCACTTTGCCGCGCGCGCCGTGGTCGCGCCCGGCCGGACCGGCCTCACAGACGCGAGGCCACGTTCTCCCAGTTGACCAGATTGTCGAGGAAGTTGGTCAGATAGGCCGGCCGCTTGTTGCGGAAGTCGATATAGTAGGAATGCTCCCACACGTCGCAGCCCAGCAGCGCGGTCTGGCCGAAGCACAGCGGGTTGACGCCGTTCTCGGTCTTGGTGACCTTGAGGCTGCCGTCCTTGTCCTTCACCAGCCAGGCCCAGCCCGAGCCGAACTGCGCACCGCCGGCCTCGGCGAACTTCTTCTTGAACTCGTCGACCGAACCGAAGGCCTCGGTCAGCGCCTTTTCCAGCGCGCCGGGCATGGCCGACTTGCCCGGCCCCATCATTTCCCAGAACTGGCTGTGGTTCCAGTGCTGGCTGGCATTGTTGAAGATGCCGCTCTGCGCCACCGCGCCGGCCTGGTAGGTGCCCTTGACGATCTCCTCCAGGCTCTTGTTCTCCCATTCGGTGCCGGCGATCAGCTTGTTGCCGTTGTCGACATAGGCCTTGTGGTGGATGTCGTGGTGGTATTCGAGCGTCTCCTTCGACATGCCCTGGCCGGCCAGCGCGTCATGGGCATAAGGAAGGTCGGGAAGCGTAAAAGCCATGTCAATGATCCTCTCGTGTGGCCCGGCGGCAGGCATGCGCCGGGCGGTCCCCCGACCCAACGCCCCGCAAAACCCGCGGGTTCCGGGCGGCGGCTGGGCGGACGCGATCATTCCTTTCCCCTTCCCCCCCGGAATTCAACCCCTTGCAAGCGACAATCTGCGCCAGTCTGTCACGGCATCGGGACTTTCGCACCGGCGCGAAGGCGGTTAGGGCTGGAAGCCGTGATTTTGCGCGGCTGCGCCGGGGGGCCGGCACCGCGCGGCAGGCGGGGTGACGCGGGATGATCTGGATCGTCGGAACGGCTTTGGTGGCGATCGTCGGCCTGGCGCTGGCGGCGCCGATGTGGCGGGCGCGCGCCGGCCTCGCGGCGCCCAGCGGCGCGGCGCGGGACGTTGCGGTCTATCGCGACCAGCTGCGCGGGATCGAGGCCGATGCCGCCGCCGGGCGCCTGGGCGCCGAGGAGGCCGCCCGGCTGCGCGCCGAGGTCGGCCGCCGCCTGCTGGAGGCCGACCGCGCCGAGCGCCGCGCCGCGCCGGCCGCGGCCCCCGCCGCCGGTCCCGGCCGGCTGACCCTGGGCCTGGCGCTGGCCGGGCTGGCGGTGGTGCTGGCCGGATCGCTGGCGCTCTATGCCCGGCTGGGGGCGCCCGACATGCCCGACGCCCCCCGCTCCGCCCGGCTGGAGGCCGCCCAGCAGCGCTATGACTCGCGCCCCAGCCAGGCGGAGGCCGAGGCCGAGGTCGGCCCCTCGCCGGTGCCGGCACCGCAGGCGCCGCAGGATTTCCTCGACCTGATGGAGCAGCTGCGCACCCGCATGGCCGAGACCCCGGAGCCGCGCGGGCTGCGCATGCTGGCCGATTACGAGGCGCGGCTGGGCAATCTCGCCGCCGCGCAGGACGCCTTCCGCCGCCTGATCGCGCTGGAGCCCGGCGCCGCCACCGCCGACGACCATGTCGGGCTGGCGACGCTGATGATCGAGACCGCCGGCGGGCTGATCACCCCGGAGGCCGAAGCCGAGATCGACGCCGCCCTCGCCCGCGACATGCGCCATCCGCAGGCGCGCTTCCTCAAGGGGCTGCTCTATGGCCAGACCGGCCGGCCCGACCGCACCTTCGAGATCTGGCGCGGGCTGCTGGAAGAAGGGCCGCCGGGCGCCCCCTGGCTGGCCCCGATCCGGCAGAGCATCGGCGAACTGGCCTGGCTGGCCGGCAATCCCGGCTACCAGCCGCCCGCCGCCGGCACCGGCGCGCCGCCCGGCCCGGATGCCAGCGCCGTCGCCGCGGCCGAGGCGATGAGCCCGGAGGAGCGCGCGGCGATGATCGCCGGCATGGTCGCCGGGCT
Source organism: Paracoccus sp. (in: a-proteobacteria) (assembly GCA_040392885.1). Lineage (GTDB taxonomy): Bacteria > Pseudomonadota > Alphaproteobacteria > Rhodobacterales > Rhodobacteraceae > Paracoccus. The sequence continues at coordinate 12,285 of JBEBVF010000008.1, forward strand.
GGAGGACCGCCTGGCCCGCGAGGGCGGCAGCGCCGAGGAATGGGCGCGGCTGGTCACCGCGCTGTCGGTGCAGGGCGAGGCCGGGCGCGCCGGCACCATCCTGGCCGAGGCCCGCACCATCTTCGCCGAGGACGCGGCCGCCCTGGCCACCCTCGCCCAGGCCGCGAGGGATGCCGGGCTGGAATGAGCGCCGCGGCTAGCGGGCCCGGCGCCGGTCTCGCCTTTTGCCTGCCTGAGGGCGGTGCCGGTCTGCGCAGGCGCGGTGCGGGATCGTGACCACGACAGCGCGGCCGGTGCGCGTAGGAACGCGGCAGCGCAGGCAGCCAAAAGGGGCAGCCTCCTGCCCGGCCGCCAGTGCCCCGGGCGCGCGGTTCGGTCATCCAGATCTCCGGATCGGCAACATGATGCCGGAGCGCCGCGCGCGCCGGACCGCGGTCATGCCGGCCGGTTCGGTGCAATCGGTCGAACGGTCGACCAGGCAGGTCCGCGGGAGGGGCCGCACAGCTTCACGCCTTCTCGGGGCGATACGCCGGCGCGCAGCCGGCGCAGGGGGATTGCGCCCCGGCCGCAAACCGTGGCAACGCTGGCGCCATCCGCAGCCGGCATCGCCCCGAAGGCCCCCGCATGATCCATGACGACATCGCCGATTTCGCCGCCGCTCTGGGGCGCGGGCCGCTGGCCGGGCTGGACCTCGGCACCAAGACCATCGGCGTCGCCGTCAGCGACGGGCTGCGGCAGGTGGCCTCGCCGCTGCACACCATCCGCCGCAGCAAGTTCACCCGCGATGCCGAGGCGCTGATCGCCCTGCTCGCCGATCGCGAGATCGCCGGGCTGGTGCTGGGCCTGCCGCGCAACATGGACGGCAGCGAGGGGCCGCGCGCCCAGTCCACCCGTGCCTTCGCCCGCAACCTCGCCCGGCTGGTGCCCTGGCCGATCACCTTCTGGGACGAGCGCCTGTCCACCGTCGCCGCCGAGCGTGCGCTGCTGGAGGCCGATACCTCGCGCGCGCGGCGGGCACAGGTCATCGACCAGGTCGCCGCCGGCTATATCCTGCAGGGCGCCCTCGACCGGCTGCGGTATCTGGATGCCGGAGCCCGCTGATCCCGGCCCGGCCAGCCCCTGCACGGGGGTCTGCGTGATGCATCCGCGCGCCGGCCTCTGCGTCGGCTGCCTTCGCCGGCTGGACGAGATCGCCGCCTGGCCCGGCCTCGACGCCGCCGGCCGCCGCGCCATCCTCGCCGCGCTGCCCGGCCGCGAAGGGTTGGTTCGCAAGCGGTCGCGGTTGAAAGATACCATGTATAATCCGTAGTTTGCGGATCATTTCCAGAATTTTCATAAACTGCTTCGCATCTCCCTCTCATCGTGGGCGCCGTCCTGCGCGCGCCGGAAATCCCGCTTCCAGACCTCCGCAGGAAACCGCCGCCGCCCGGCCGCGACAGGAAACCTCAGAACGTCCGCACCTTGCCACCACATCCTCCCGTTTTTCCGAACCTTGCCCGGCGGCGAAACCGCGCAGCCGGGCGAATCGTCCGCCCACCCCCTTGATATCGGCCAAAGCTTGACGAAATCTTAGGCGGGACCGGCCCGGCGACGGGCCGTCCGCCGCAACCGGCCATCAGGATGGGGACATTCCACGACATGGCAGAAGATCCGTATGCCGCCCTCGGCCTGGGCAAGGATGCCAGCGAGGCCCAGATCAAGAAGGCCTATCGCCGCATCGCCAAGGCCGATCACCCGGACCTGAACCCCGACCCCGCCGCGACCGAGCGGTTCAAGGCCGCCTCCTCCGCCTATGACCTGCTGAGCGACCCCGAAAAGCGCCGCCGCTATGATGCCGGCGAGATCGACGCCGCCGGGCAGGAGCGCCCGCAGCGCCAGTATTACCGCGACTTTTCCGGCCGCGCCGACAACCCCTATGCCGGCAGCCAGGGCTTCGAGGCCGGCGATTTCGCCGATGTGTTCGAGGACCTGTTCGGCGCCCGCGCCCAGCGCCGCACCGGCGGCGGTGGCAGGGGCTTCGGCCCCGACGACTTTTCCATGCGCGGCCAGGATGTCCATTACACCCTGTCGCTGGACCTGGTGACGGCGGTGAATGGCGGCACCACCCGCATCACCCTGCCCGACGGCAGCACGCTCGACGTGAAGATCCCCGCCGGCGCCCATGACGGCCAGACCATCCGCCTCAAGGGCAAGGGCGGGCCGGGCATGGGCAAGGGCGGGCCGGGCGACGCCTATCTGACCCTGAACATCCAGGAACATGCGGACTTCCGCCGCGAGGGCGACGACATCCACGTCACCCTGCCGATCTCGCTGCCTGAGGCGGTGCTGGGCGGCAAGGTGCCGATCGAGACCATCGACGGCCGCGTCAACCTGACGGTGCCGCCGGGCACCTCCTCGGGCAAGCGGCTGCGGCTGCGCGGCAAGGGCGCGCCCAGGGCCGGCGGCGGCCGCGGCGACATGTATGCCGAGCTGCGCATCGTGCTGCCCCGCAAGATCGACGACGAACTGGCCAAGGCCATCCGCGACTGGCGCGCCGGCCATGACTACGACCCGCGAGGGAGTGCCTGATGCCCCGCCACTATACCGAAGCCGAGATCCTGGCCCGGATCGAGACCCTGACGCCGCCGCGGCTGACCGCCTGGCTGCGCGCCCGCATCATCTGCCCGGTGCAGTCCGAGCAGGGCAACCTCTATCGCGAGATCGACCTGGCCCGGCTGGCGCTGCTTTGCGACCTGGCCGAGGATTATCACCTCGACGAGGACGGGCTGCGGCTGGTGATGTCGCTGCTGGACCAGGCCCACCAGCTGCGGGCCGAGATGCGGCTGCTGCTGGCGGCGCTGGCGCAGGAGCCGCCGGACCTGCGCCAGCGCCTGCGCCAGATCATCTCGCAGAATGAAGCGGATGCGGGCTGAAACCTAGACCCGTTCGAGGGCGATGGCGATGCCCTGACCGACACCGATGCACATGGTGGCCAGCGCGCGCCGGCCGCCGCCCTGGGCCAGTTCCAGCGCCGCGGTGCCGGTGAGGCGGGCGCCCGACATGCCCAGCGGATGCCCCAGCGCGATGGCGCCGCCATTGGGGTTCACCCGCGGATCGTCATCGGCGATGCCCAGCAGCCGCAGCGTGGCCAGCCCCTGCGCGGCGAAAGCCTCGTTCAACTCGATCACGTCGAAGTCCTGCACCTCAAGCCCCAGCCGTGCCATCAGTTTCTGCGAGGCCGGTGCCGGGCCGATTCCCATGATCCGCGGCGCCACCCCGGCCACGGCCCCGCCCAGCACCCGCGCGATCGGGGTCAGCCCGTGCCGGCGCGCCGCCGCCTCCGAGGCCACGATCAGCGCCGCCGCCCCGTCATTGACCCCCGAGGCATTGCCGGCGGTCACCGTGCCGCCCTTGCGGAATGGCGTGCCCAGCCCGGCCAGCGCCTCCGCCGAGGTGGCGCGCGGATGCTCGTCGTGATCCACCACCCGCGGCTCGCCCCTGCGCTGCGGGATCGTGACCGGGGCAATCTCGGCCGCCAGCCGGCCATTCTGCTGCGCCGCCGCCGCCCGCTGCTGCGAGCGCAGGGCGAAAGCGTCCTGATCCTCGCGGCTTACGTCGAATTCCTCGGCGACGTTCTCGCCGGTCTCGGGCATGGAATCGATGCCGTATTGGGCCTTCATCAGCGGGTTGACGAAACGCCAGCCGATGGTGGTGTCGTGGATTTCGGCATGGCGGGAAAAGGCGCTCTCGGCCTTGGGCATGACGAAGGGCGCCCGCGACATCGATTCGACGCCGCCGGCGATCATCAGCTCGGCCTCGCCGGCGCGGATGGCGCGGGCGGCGATCAGCACTGCATCCATGCCGGAGCCGCAGAGCCGGTTCACCGTTGTCCCCGGCACCGTTTCCGGCAGCCCGGCCAGCAGCGCCGCCATGCGGGCGACGTTGCGGTTGTCCTCGCCGGCCTGGTTGGCGCAGCCATAGACGACATCCTCGACCGCCTGCCAGTCGACCCCTTCGTGGCGCGCCATCAGCGCCCGGATCGGCACCGCCGCCAGGTCGTCGGTACGCACCGTGGCCAGCGCGCCGCCGAAACGGCCGATGGGCGTGCGCAGATAGTCGCAGATGAAGGCTTCGGTCATGGTCGTCCCCCCGCAAGACTGGCGCCACTAGACCGCGGGCGCCGGAATATTTCAAGCTTGAAGCATGCCGGCGGCGACAGTTTCGCCCGCCGGCCGCATCTGGTCCTTGTTTTTCGGTGCAATATGGTTACACGCGCAACCATGATTCACCGTGGCCATGTCTCGATGCAGCGCATTGCCGAGGAACTGGGCGTCTCCCGCGCCACGGTTTCCAACGCGCTGCGCGGGCGCGGCCGGGTGTCGGAGGGGCTGGCGGCCTGCATCCGCGCCCGGGCCGAGGATCTGGGTTTCGTGCCCTCGGCCGCCGGGCGGGCGCTGCGCGACGGGCGCTCGCTGACCGTGGGGCTGGTGGTGCCGGATTTCGCCATGCCGCTGTTTCCGACCTTCGTGCAGGCCATCGAATCGGCGGCGCGGGCGCGCGGGCTGGCGCTGATGGTGGCCGAGGCCGCCTCCGACCCCGCCCGCCAGCAAGAGGCCGTGGCCGACCTGATCGCCCGCGGCGTCGATGCGCTTTGCGTGATTCCGATGCGCGGCTCGGTGCTGGCGCCGCAGCGGCTGCCGGTGCCGGTGGCGGTGATCGACAGCGCCGGCAACCCGCTCAACATCGCCGCCTCCGACCATCGCGAGGGCGGGCGGCTGGTGGCGCGTCACCTGGCCCGGCTCGGCCATCGCCGGGTGCTGGTGCTGGTCAGCGACCGCCCCTCGACCGTCAGCGACGAGCGCCGCGCCGGGCTGGTCGAGGCGCTGAGCGCCGCCGGTGCCGCGGTCGAGGTGGTGGCGACGCCGCCCGGCCTCGATGGCGGGCAGGCGGTGGCCGCCGCCTTCGACCCTACCCGCTTCACCGCCTGCGCCGCCGTCTATGACGCGCTGGCGGTCGGCGTCATCATGGGGCTGACGGCGCGCGGCATCCGGGTGCCGCAGCAGGTCTCGGTCACCGGCTTCGACGACGTGGTCTGGGGCCGCATCGTCACGCCGGCGCTGACCAGCGTCGCCCAGGACCTCGACGCCATCGCCGCCCATGCCCTGGCCTATGCCAGCGGCGAGGTGCTCGCCCCCCGGCTTTTCCCCGTCACGCTGGTCGAGCGCGCCTCGACCGCGCCGCCCCCCCGCAGCCAACAGGAGATCCTGCAATGAAACCCGCCCTCACCCTCGCCGCGCTGGCCCTGCTGCCTGCGGCGGCGCTGGCGCAGACGCCGACGCTGACCGTCTCGGTCTACGGCATCGCCCAGGACGAATACACCGCCGCCCTCTACAAGCCCTTCGAGGAGAAATGCGGCTGCAAGCTGGTGGTCGAGACCGGCAACTCCTCCGAGCGCGCGGCCAAGCTGGAGGCCAATGCCGCCAGCCCGGTGGTGGATGTGATCGCCCTGTCGGATACCGATGCGCTGGAGGCCGGCCGCAAGGGCCTGCTGCAGCCGCTGGACCCGGCCACGATCCCGAACATGGCGCAGATCTATGAATTTGCCCGCGATCCGGTCGGCGACAACATGGCGGTGGGCTATACCTTCTACGGCACCTCGATCGTCTACCGCTCGGATGTGGTGACGGTGGAAAGCTGGCTCGACCTGTTCTCGGACGAGCTGAAGGGCCGGGTGGCGCTGCCCAACATCACCACCACCCAGGGGCCGATCACCCTCTACATGCTGGAGACCGCGCTGGGCTCGGACGATCCGACCTTCGCCAAGGCCATCGAGCTGGTCGCCCAGCACAAGGACGACATCGTCACCTTCTACGAGCGCGGCAGCCAGATCCCGCAACTGCTGCAGCAGGAGGAGATCCTGGCGGCGCCGGTCGGCCGCTTCGGCTGGGCCAACCTGCGCAAGATCGACATGCCGATCGCCTGGGCGGCGCCCAAGGAAGGCCAGACCGGCGGCATGAACGTGCTGGCCATCGTCAAGGGCACCGGCCAGCCCGAGCTGGCGGCGCAGTTCATCGACTTCTGGCTGTCGGCCGAGGTCCAGCAGAAGCTGGCCGAGGGTCTGGTGGACAGCCCGGTCAACACCACCGTCGAAGTGCCCGAGGACATCGCCGAGGGCCTGACCTACGGCGCCGAGACCGCCGCCTCGATCCACTTCCTGTCGCCGGCGGTGCAGGTCGAGCATCGCCAGGGCTGGCTGGACGCCTGGAACGCCCAGGTCGCCCGCTGAGCCGCTGAGCCCTTGCGCAGGGGGCGCCGCAGCCGCGCCCCCTGCCCCATCCCGCCCCCCGTGGCCCGGCTGAAGGAAGGCCCATGTTCTCAGACCGCCGCATCGCGCTTGCGCTGATCGCGCCCGCCGTGGTTTTCGTGCTGGTGGGCTTCATCCTGCCGGTGCTGGTGCTGCTCGGCGAGGCGTTCAAATCCGCCGACGGCTGGAGCCTGCGCAATTTCACCGATTTCTTCGCCCAGCCCCTCTATCGCGAGGTGTTCTGGCGCACCTTCCGGCTGGGGCTGATCGTCACCACCGTCGCCGCCATCGTCGGCTATGGCGTGGCCATGGCCGTGGTCGAGACCGCGCCGAAGACCAAGGGCCGGCTGGTGGCGCTGCTGGTGCTGCCGCTGATGATCTCGCCGGTGGCGCGGACCTATGCCTGGCTGGTGATCCTCGGCCGCACGGGCTTCGTCAACGTCGCCCTGCAGCAGGTCGGGCTGACCGATGCGCCGCTGCGCATCCTGTTCACCGAAACCGCGGTGTTCATCGGCCTGATCCAGCTGTTCTTCCCGCTGATGGTGCTGCCGCTGATCTCCTCGCTGGAGAACCTGCCGCGCGACGTGATCCCGGCGGCGCGGGTGCTGGGGGCCAGCTGGCCCGCCGTGTTCCTCAAGATCATCCTGCCGCTGACCCGCGAGGGGCTGGTGGTCGGCGGCACGCTGGTCTTCGTCGGCTCGCTGACCGCCTATGTCACCCCGGCGATCCTCGGCGGCTCCAAGGTGCTGATGCTGGAGACCCTGCTCTATCAGCGCATCAACGTCGCCAACGACTTCACCGCCGCGACGGTGATCGCGGTGATCCTGATCGTGATGTCGATCGCCACCAACATCCTGCTGAAACGCGTCGCCAGCCTGCGCAACCGCAGACGCCCGGGCGGCCAGGAGGTGCAGGCATGAAGCGCGCCGGAACCGTTCTGCTGTGGCTGGTGCTGATCTTCCTGATCGGCCCCTTCGTGCTGATCTGCATCGCCGGCCTGTCGGCGGGCGAGACCCTGTCCTTCCCGCCGCAGGGCCTGTCGCTGCGCTGGGTCTGGCATGTCTTCGAGGTGCAGAGCTTCCGCGCCGCCTTCGGCCTGTCCATGGCCCTGGCCATCGGTGCCACACTGATCGCGCTGCTGCTCGGGGTGCCGGCGGCCTATGCGCTGGAGCGTTACAACCCGCCCGGCGCCGCCACCATCCGCAACATCGTCACCGCGCCGATCATCGTGCCCGGCATCATCGTCGGCCTGGCGCTGCTGCGCTATCTGGTGATCCCGATGGGCATCGGCATCATCCCGGCGCTGTTCATCGGCCATACCGCGCTGCTGGTGCCCTATGCGGTGCGGGTGGTCGGCGCCAGCCTGGTGAACCTGCGCCCCGACATCGAGGAGGCGGCGGTGATCCTCGGCGCCTCGCGCTTCGGCGCCTTCCGCCGCGTGGTGCTGCCCAACATCACCGCCGGCATCATGGCGGCGTTCATCATCGGCTTCATTACCTCGTTCAATCAGGTGCCGGTGTCGCTGTTCCTGACCGGGCCGGGCGTGACCACCCTGCCGGTGGACATGCTGTTCTACATGGAATTCAACTATGACCCCTCCATCGCGGCGCTGTCGGGCCTTCTGGCGCTGATGTCGCTGGCGATCGTGATGGTGGCCGAGAAACTGCTGGGGCTGTCGCGCTATGTCTGACGATTTCCTGAAGCTGGCCGATCTGAGCCTCGGCTATGGCGATACCGTGGCGGTGGAGCGCCTGAACCTCACCCTGCGCCGGGGCGAGCTGGTGGCATTGCTGGGCCCCTCGGGCTGCGGCAAGACCACGACCATGCGCGCCATCGCCGGGCTGATGAAGCCCATGGGCGGCAGCATCACCCTGGACGGGCGCGACATCACCCGGGTGCCGGCCAACAGGCGCGGCATCGGCCTGGTGTTCCAGTCCTATGCGCTGTTCCCGCATTTGTCGGTATTCGAGAACGTAGCCTTCGGGCTGCGGCTGGCGCGGGTGCCGGCGGCCGAGTTGACCCGCCGGGTCGAGGCGGCGCTGGAGGCCACCGGCCTCGCCGGTTTCGCCGGGCGCGAGCCGCGGGCGCTGTCGGGCGGCCAGCAGCAGCGGGTGGCGCTGGCGCGCTCGATCGTGGTCGAGCCCAAGCTGCTGTTGCTGGACGAGCCGCTCTCCAACCTCGATGCCCGGCTGCGGCTGGAGATGCGCTCGGAACTCGCCCGGCTCCAGCGCGAGCTGGGCATCACCATGATCTACGTCACCCATGACCAGGCCGAGGCGCTGGCTTTGGCCGACCGCATCGCGGTGATGCGCGCCGGCAGGATCGAGCAGCTGGCGCCGCCGGAGGAGATCTACGAGGCCCCGGTCAGCCGCTTCGTGGCCGAATTCGTCGGCTTCGAGAACAGCTTCGCCCTGGCGGACGGCGCGCTGCAGGGGCCGGCGGGCAGCCTGCCCTATGACGCCGCGGTCAGCGATTACGGGCTGGCCTGGCGGCCGGGCGCGGTGGTGCTGGGGGCCGGGCCCTATCGCGGCCGGGTGCTGGGCGCCTCCTATATGGGCGAGACGGTGGATTACCTGCTGGCCACCGATCTGGGCGAGCTGCGTGCCGAGACCCCGGCCGCCGGTCCGCGCTTTGCCGCCGGCGAGACGGTGGCGTTCGACCTGCCGCTGGCGCGGGCGGTGCGGCTGGCACGGGCCTGAGCCATGCGCGACCTGCCGCCGGGTGCCCCGGTCTGGATCGATTGCGACATGGGTTTCGACGACCTCGCCGCGGTGCTGATGGTCGTCGCGGCCGGGCGCGAGATCGCCGGCCTGTCGCTGGTCGCCGGCAATGCCGCGCTGCCGCAGGTGGTGTCGAACGCCATGGCGGCGCGGCGCCTGTTCGGCTGGGGCTTTCCCGTCCATGCCGGGGCGGCCACGGCGCTGAACGGCACCCAGGTCGATGCCGGCTATGTGCTGGGCGCGACCGGCATGCCCTCGGCCGGGCGGCAGCTGGCGCCCTGCGCGGATGCGCCCGACAGCCGCGAGGCGGTGGCGGCGCTCGCCGGCTGGCTGGACGCCGGCGGGCGGGTGGTGCTGGCGCTGGGGCCGCTGACCAATATCGCGCAGCTCGTGGCGGCGCGGCCCGACCTGGCGGCGCGGCTGGATCTGGTCTGGATGGGCGGCTCGGCCACCACCGGCAACCACACCGCCGCGGCCGAGTTCAACGCCTTCGCCGACCCGGAGGCCGTGGCGCAGGTGATCGCCGCCGGGGTGAGCCTGCGCATGGTCGGCCTCGACTGCTGCCGTCAGGTCTGCGTCACCGCCGGGGATGCCGCGCCGCTGCGTGCGGCCCCGGGCGAGGCCGCCGCCCTGCTGGCCGATCTGCTGACCGGCTATGCCCGCATCCGCGACCCGTCCGGCGCGGTGCCGATGGCGCTGTTCGACCCGGTGGCCGCCGCCGTGGTCATCGACCCCGCTAGCGTCGCCTTCACCCCGGCCCGCCTGGATTGCGAGCTGTCGGGCGACCTGACCCGCGGCATGACCGTGATCGAGTGGCGCGCCCGCAAATCCGCCCCCAATGCCCTGATCGCCGGCCGGCCCGACGCCGCCGCGATCCGCACCCTGTTCCTGACCGGCCTTCTGGCCGCCGCGACCGGAGAAAGCCGATGACCCCGCAAGAACCCCATGACCTCGACGACGCCGGACTGCGCGACCGCGCCGTGCGCGCCGCCGCCGGCGAGGCGCCGTTCGACCTGCTGCTGACCGGCGGGCTGGTGGCCGACATGGCCACCTCGGAACTGCGCCAGGCCGATATCGGTCTCGTCGGGCCGCTGATCGCCTCGGTGCATCCGCGCCATACCCGCTCCGACGCGGCCCGCGTGATCGAGCTGGACGGGGCCGTGGTCGCGCCCGGGCTGATCGACATGCACATGCATATCGAAAGCTCGATGATCACCCCGCGCCGCTATGCCGAGACCGTGCTGCCGCAGGGCACCACCACCGTGGTCTGGGACCCGCACGAGATCGTCAACGTCGTCGGCCTGCCCGGCCTCGACTGGGTGGCAGGGGCCATTGCCGGGCTGCCGCTGCGCATCCTGCCGCTGGCGCCCAGCTGTGTGCCCTCGGCGCCGGGGCTGGAACTGGCCGGGGCCGAGGTCGGCCCGGAGGAGATGCGCGCCATGCTGGCCCGGCCCGAGATCGCCGGCGTGGCCGAGGTCATGGACATGCGCGGCGTCGTCGGCCGGGCCCCGGTCATGCGCGGCATCGTCGATGCCGGCCTCGCCTCGGGCAAGCTGGTCTGCGGCCATGCCCGCGGGCTGGAGGGCGCGGCGCTCCAAGCTTTCGTGGCCGCCGGCATCGCCTCGGATCACGAGATCACCTCGGGCGAGGACCTGCTGGCCAAGCTGCGCGCCGGGCTGACGGTCGAGCTGCGCGGCTCGCATGACTATGTGCTGCCCGGCGTGGTCGCGGCGCTGAAGACCCTGCCTCACATGCCGCAGACCCTGGCCATGTGCACCGACGACGTGTTCCCCGACGAGCTGGTGGATGTCGGCGGCATGATCGACGTGGTGCGCCGGCTGGTGGGCTATGGCATGCCGGCGATGGATGCGCTGCGCGCGGCGACGCTGAACGGCGCCATGCGGCTGGGGCGCGGCGATCTGGGGCTGGTGGCGCCGGGGCGACGCGCCGATCTGGTGGTGCTGGACGATCTGGTGCAGCTCGGCGTGCGCCGGGTCTTCGCCTCCGGCATTGAGGTGGCCGAGGGCGGGCGCCTGCTGGTCGCGGCCGCGGCCACCCCGCCCGGCGCGCTCTCGGGCACCATGCATCTGCCGCGGCTGGGCGCGGCCGATTTCACCCTGCGCGCCCCCGAGGGCGCCGGCGCCTCGGTGCGCATCAACACCGTCGACCAGCCCCGCTTCACCCGCTGGGGCAGCCGCGAGGTGGCGGTCGAGGATGGCATTCTGGTGCTGCCGCCCGACCTGCTGGTGATGGCGGTCACCCATCGCCACGGCCGCGCCGCGCCGGTGCCGGTGCTGGGTGTGCTGGAGGGCTGGGGCAACTGGTCCGGCGCCATCGCCACCACCGTCGCCCATGACAGCCACAACCTGGTGATCTTCGGCCGCGACCCCGCCGACATGGCCGCCGTCGCCAATGCGCTGACCGAGGCCGGCGGCGGCATGGCGGTGGCCGAGAGCGGCAAGGTCACGGCGCTGCTGCCGCTGCCGCTTTGCGGGCTGTTCTCCGACGATCCGGCGCCCGTGGTCGCGGATGCGCTGCGCCGCCTGCGCGCCGCGGCCGAGCGGGTGGCGGATTACGAGCCGCCGCTGCGCAGCTTCAAGTCGCTGGTCGGCGCCTCGCTGGCCTGCAATCCCGGCCCGCATGTCACCGATCTGGGCATCACCGACGGCAGCACCGGCACGATCCACGGCCTGTTCGACGCGGTGCCCGGCCGCGCCGCCTGAGGCGCGCACCCGGTTGCAACCGGACGGCGCGGCATTAGACTGGCCCCTGCCAGGGGGGAGGCCGCGCGATGGATGCAATCAGGATCGGCCTTGTCGGGCCGGGGGCGATCGGCGCCGTGCATCGCGACGCCATCGCCGCGACCGAGGGCGTCACGCTGGCGGCCTTTGCCGGCGGCAGCGCCGCGAGCCGCGCCCGCTTTGCCGCCACCACCGCCGCCCCGGGCCATGAGAGCGCCGAGGCGATGATCGCCGCCGGCGGCCTCGACGCGGTGGTGATCGCCACGCCGGGCGGGTTGCACGACGCCCCGGCCCGCGCGGCGCTGGCCGCCGGGCTGCATGTGCTGATCGAAAAGCCCCTCGCCGTCGATCTGGACGCCGCCGCCGGGCTGGCCCGGCTGGCCGCCGCCTCGGGCCTGGTCTGCGCCACCGTCTCGCAGCGCCGGTTCGAGCCGGCGCATCGCTATCTGCATGCGCAGCTGCAGGCCGGCGCCCTCGGCCGGCCGCTGCTGATCGAGGGGCAGGTGCACTGGCACCGCGACGCCGCCTATTACGCCGAAAAGCCGTGGCGGCGGGCGGACCGGCATGGTGGCGGCTCGCTGTTCAACCAGGGCATCCACAGCCTCGACCTGATGCTGTGGCTGTTCGGGCCGCTGCACAGCGTCATCGCCCAGGCCGCCAATCTTGACGGGACCGAAGGGGCCGAGACGTTGTGCCAGACGCTGCTGGTCTTCGACACCGGCGCGCGCGGGGCGCTGACCACCACCACCGCCACCCCGCCGGGCCGGCCAGCGGCGCTGAGCCTGTTCACCGATCGCGGCCATGCGCATCTGCGGCAGTCGGAGGTGGCGGAATGGACCCTGCCGGTTCCGCCGCCGCCGCCAGAGGCCGCCGGCCCGGCCTCGGGCGCGGCGCGACCGCTGGACATCGGCCTGGCCGGGCATGTCGCGCAATGGCAGGACTTCCGCGACGCCATCCGCCACCGCCGCCCGCCGGCGATTGGCTTTGCCGAGGGGCTGGCGGCGGTGCGCGCCGTCACCGCCATCTATCGCGCCGCCGGGACCGGGCGGCGGGTGTTCCTGTCGGAGATGGGCGATGACTGACCCCAAGGCCCCGCACCGCGCCCGCCCCACCCTGGCCGAGATCGCCGCCCGCGCCGGCACCTCGCGCTCGACCGTCTCGCGCGCCTTCGGCCGGCCCGACCTGCTGCGGCCGGAGACGGTGGCCCAGATCCTCGCCATCGCGCAGGAGATCGGCTATGTGCCCAACACCATGGCCCGGGCGCTGTCGACCGGGCGCACCGGCAATATCGGGCTGGTGGTCACCGACATCTCCAACCCGTTCTTTCCGCCGCTGATCAAGGCGGTGCAGGAGGGCGCCGACGCGGCCGGCCTGTGCCTGTTCCTCGGCTCGTCGAGCGAGCTGGCCCCGCGCGAGGATGTGCTGCTGCAACGCATGCGCGGCCAGACCGACGGCATCATCCTCGCCGCCTCGCGGCTGCCGGATGCCGAGATCCTCGCCCATGGCGCCACGCAGCCGCTGGTGCTGATCAACCGCGACGTGGCGGCGCTGCCGCGGGTGCTGATCGACACCGGCCGCGCCATGGCCGAGGCGGTGGACTGGCTGGCCGCGCATGGCCATCGCCGCATCGCCTATCTGGCCGGGCCGGCCGGGTCGTGGTCGAACCGCCAGCGCCAGGACGCCGCCGCCGCGGCCTGTGCCGCGCGCGGGCTGGATTTCACCGTGATGCCGCTGGAGAATCCGGATTTCGACTGCGGCGGCCGCGCGGCGGCGGCGGCGGTGGCGGCGGGGGCCACGGCGCTGCTGGCCTTCGATGACCTGGTGGCCCAGGGCGCCCATCACCGGCTGACCCAGGACGGGCTGCGCCTGCCCGCGGATGTCAGCCTGATCGGCTGCGACGATGCCCTGCCGCAGATCAGCGCCCCGGCGCTGTCCTCGCTCTCCGGGCATTCGCACGAGGCCGGCGCCCATGCCATGGCGCTGCTGAAATCGCTGATCTCCGGCGCCGGCGCCGGCGGCCCGGCGCAGAAGATCACCCTGACCGCGCGCTTCATCCCCCGCGACACCACCGGCCCGGCGCCGCGCTGAGGCGCGGGGCGCGAGGCGCCGGAGCGTAGGCGCGCGGGGGGAGAAGCTCAGAAGCCGATCGCCATGCCGTCCTTGCGGCTGTCCGAGCCGCCCGACAGCATCCCCGTCACCGGGTCGATGCGGATCGCCTGCGAGCCGCCGGTCGGCCCGTCCAGCACCGCCAGCCGGTGCCCGCGCGCCGCCAGCACCGCCAGCGCCTCGGCCGGCATGGTCGGCTCGACCTCCAGCACGCCGCCGGTGGCAAAGCTGCGCGGCTCGTCCATCGCCGCCTGCAGGTCGAGGCCGCGGTCGAACAGCGAGGACAGGAACTGCGCATGGCCGGTGGCCTGGTAATGGCCGCCCATCACCCCGAAGGGCATCAGCGCGCGGCCGTTCTCCATCACCATGCCGGGGATGATGGTATGCATCGGCCGCTTGCCCGGCGCGATGGCGTTCGGATGCCCCTCCTCCAGCCGGAAGCCGGAGCCGCGGCTGTGGAACAGCACCCCGGTCTGCGGGTCCAGCCGGGTCGAGCCGAAGGCATGGAAGATCGAGTTGATGAAGGAGATCGCGTTGCCCTCGGCATCGACCACGCACAGATAGATGGTGTCCTTGTGCTCGGGCTCGGTCCACAGCGCCGGGGCGCCGGCGCGTTTCGGGTCGATGCGGGCGCGCATGGTGTCGATGGCCGCGTCCGACAGCAGCGCGGCGGTCGCGTCAGGGGCAAAGCGCGGGTCGCCGATCAGCGCGTCGCGGTGGTGATAGGCCAGCTTGGTGGCCTCGGCCAGCAGGTGCACGCGGTCGGCCAGCGCCGTGCCCGGCCCCATGTCGAAGCCCTCGAGGATGCGCAGGATGATCAGCGCCGCCAGCCCCTGCCCGTTCGGCCCGCATTCCAGCACCTCGCGGCCGCGATAGGCGGCGCGGATCGGCTCCTCCCAGGTCGCGCCGTCGGCGCCGTCGTGGAAATCCTCGGCCCGGTGCAGGCCGCCGAGGCTGCGCAGATGCGCCGCCATCCGCGCCCCGGTCTCGCCGCCATAGAAGCCCTGTGCCCCCTTGGCGGCGACCTCGCGCAGCCGCGCCGCCAGCAGCGGCTGGCGCAGCACCGCGCCCGGCCGCGGCGCCTGCCCGCCGGGGAAGAACAGCCGGCTGGCATGTTCGTCGCCGGCGACGACCGCGCGGTTCAGCGCGAAATCGCGGGCGACGCGGGCCGAGACCGGGAACCCCGCCTCGCCATAGCGGATCGCCGGGGCGAAGATGCGGTCGAGCGGCAGCGAACCATGCTCCGCATGCAGCCTGCACCAGGCCGAGACCGCGCCCGGCACCGTCACCGAATGCGCACTGGTCTGGGTCAGGCCGTCGATGCCGGCGGCGCGCAGCGCCTCGAGGCTCGCCCCCGCCGGCGCCCGGCCGGAGCCGTTCAGCGCCCGCACCCGACCGCCCTTCGGCGCATAGAGGACGAAGCAGTCGCCGCCGATCCCGGTCATGTGCGGGTCGACCACGCATTGCACGGCATTGGCGGCCAGCGCGGCATCGACGGCATTGCCGCCCTCGGCCAGGATCGCCAGGCCGGCGGCGGCGGCCAGGCTGTGCGAACAGGCGATCATCGCCCGGCCGGCATGGGTGGTCGGCCGGCGGCCGCTCAGGAAATCGAACTGGGTCACAGCATTGCCTCGATCAGGAAGGGGCCGGGCTCGCGCACCGCGGCGGAAATCAGTCGGTAGAGTTCGGTCGCGTCATCGGTGCGGGCGGCGGGCACGCCCATGCCGCGCGCCAGCGCCACGAAGTCGAGGGCCGGGCCGTCCATCTCCATCAGCCGGCTGGCCAGCGGGCCGGGATTGCGCCCGCCCCTGCCCAGCTCGGCCTTGAGCATGTCATAGCCGCGATTGGCAAAGATCACGGTGGTGATATTGAGCCCCTCGCGCGCCTGCGTCCAGAGCGCCTGGATGGTATACATCGCCGAGCCGTCGGCCTGCATCACCAGCACCGGCCGCTCCGGGCAGGCGATGGCGGCGCCGGCGGCCAAAGGCGGGCCGATGCCGATGGCGCCGCCGGTGATCGACAGCCAGGAATGCGGCGGCCCGGCGGCCGAGAGCGCATCGACGGCGCGGCCGCGGGTCATGCCCTCGTCGATCAGGATGGCGCCCTCGGGCAGCGCGGCGGCGATGGCGGCCGACAGGTTGGCCTCGGTCATGGCGGCGCCGGCGGGCGGCGCGGCCGGCCGGGCGCCGGCGGCGGGCGGCAGCGGGCGGGCGCCGATGGCCTCGGCCAGGGCCGCCACCGCGGCGCGGCCGTCCTGGTCGAACTCGGCCAGCGGAATGGTCTCGCAGCTTTGCGGCAGCAGCAGGCTGGGAAAATCGCGCCAGGCGAAGAAGGCCACCGGCGGCGCCGCCTCGATCAGCACGGCGCGGCGGAAGGGCGCCAGCAGCGCCACCGCCTCGGCGACCGGGAACGGGATATGCGGGATGGTGGCGCAGCCTGCGCCGCGCTCGATGCGGCGGTTGGAGGGCGGCGCCAGCACCGCCGCGCCGGTCCGCGCGGCGATCCCGGCCAGCAGGTTGATGGTGGCCGCATCCTCCAGCACCGTGCCCGAGCAGACGATCACCGCGCCGGGGCCGAGCGCGGCGGCGGCGCTGCGCAGCAGCTCCGGGTCCAGCGCGCGGGGCGGCTGCGGGGCCAGCGGCGCCACCGGCGCCACCGGCGGCGCCACCGGGTCGGTGCCGATATCGGCCGGCACGATCAGGGTGGCGATGCGGCCGGGATGGCCCTTGGCCACCGCCAGCGCCTCGATGCCGTCGCGCGCCAGGCTGCCGGCATCGCGGGCGGTGCGCACCCAGTCGGAAAAGACCGAGGCCGTGGCCGCCACATCGGCCAGCAGCGGCGTCTCGTAGCGCAGATGCCGCAGCGCGTGGTTGCCGACCAGGTTCAGCACCGGCGCCCGCGCTTTCTTGGCATTGTGCAGGTTGGCGCCGGCATTGGCGAGGCCGGGCGCCATGTGCAGCAGCGTCATCGCCGGCTTGCCGGCCATACGCGCATAGCCGTCGGCGGCGCCCGAGACCGCGCCCTCGACCAGCCCCAGCACCGCCCGCATGCCCGGCGCCCGGTCCAGGGCATGGACCAGCGGCATCTCGGTGGTGCCGGGATTGGCAAAGCAGACCTCGACCCCGGCCCCGGCGAGGCTGGCGATCAGGTGGTCCGCGCCATTGCCGCCCGGCGCCGTCATCCGGCCGCAGCCGCCGCCCGGGCTTCGGTCAGCACCGCCAGCCGCCGCAGCAGCGCCGGGCTGTCGGCGCCCTCCGTGGCGCGCGCGCCATCCGCCAGCGCCTCCTCGGCCCGGTGGCAGGCGACATCGTTGCCGCCGACCCGGCGCAGCAGCGGCCGCTCGGCCCGGCAGCGCTCGACCGCCAGCGGGCAGCGCGGGTGGAAGGCGCAGCCGGAGGGCAGCGCCATCGCCGAGGGGGTGCCGCCCTCGACCGGCACCTTGTGGCGGGCCACGGTCGGGTCGGGCCGCGGCGCCGAGGACAGCAGCAGCCGCGTATAGGGGTGGCGCGGATCGCCATAGAGATCCTCGGTCGCCGCCAGCTCGACGATGCGGCCCAGATACATCACCGCCACCCGGTCGGCGATGTGGCGCACCACCCCGAGGTCGTGGCTGATGAAGATATAGGCCAGCCCCAGCTCCTTCTGGAGATCCTGCAGAAGGTTGACGATCTGCGCCTGCACCGAGACATCCAGCGCCGAGACCGGCTCGTCGCAGACGATCAGCTGCGGGCGGGTGGCCAGGGCGCGGGCGATGCCGACCCGCTGGCGCTGGCCGCCCGAGAATTCATGCGGATAGCGGTCGGCATGCCAGGCCGACAGGCCGCACATCACCACCAGCTCGTCGACCTTGGCGCGCACCGTGGCGGGCGTGGCGAGGCCATGCAGCAGCAGCGGCTCGGCCAGGGTCTCGCGCACCGTCATGCGCGGATTCAGCGAGCCGAACGGGTCCTGGAAGATGATCTGCATCCGCCGCCGCGCCGCCCGCAAGCCGCGGGCATCCAGCGCGGTCACGTCCTGATCGCCCAGCCGGATCGCACCGCCGCTGGGCTCGTGCAGGCGCAGGATGGCGCGGCCCAGCGTGGACTTGCCGCAGCCGGATTCGCCGACCACCGCCAGCGTCTCGCCCTCGGCCAGCGAAAAGCTGACCTCGGTCACCGCCTGCACTGTGCCCACCTGCCGGCGCAGCACGCCGCGCCGCACCGGGAAATGCTTGGTCAGGCCCTCGACCTGCAACAGCGTGCTGCTCATGCCGCGGCTCCTTCGATCGGCGCCTTCCAGCAGGCGACCTCGTGGCCCGGCGCCAGCCCGCGCAGCGCCGGGCGCCGGCTGCGGCAATGCGCATCCGCCAGCGGGCAGCGCGAGGCGAAGCGGCAGCCCGCCACCTCCTGCCAGGGCGGCGGCACCGAGCCGGGAATTACCGCCAACCGGCCCCGGTCGGTATCCAGGCGCGGCACCGCCGCCATCAGGCCGATCGTGTAGGGGTGCTGGGGATCGGCAAAGATCTGCGCCGCCTCGCCGCGCTCGATCACCGAGCCGGCATACATCACCACCACCTGCTGGCAGGTCTCGGCCACCACGCCGAGGTCATGGGTGATCAGCATGATGGCGGTGCCGGTGCGCTCCTGCAATTCGCGCATCAGGTCGAGGATCTGGCTCTGGATGGTCACGTCCAGCGCCGTCGTCGGCTCGTCGGCGATCAGCACCGCCGGGTCGTTGGCCAGGGCCAGCGCGATCATCACCCGCTGGCGCTGGCCGCCGGAAAGCTGGTGGGGATAGTCGTCGACGCGCTTTTCCGGGCTGGGCAGGCGCACCATGTCCAGCAACTCGATGGCCCGGGCGCGCGCCGCCTTGCCGTCCAGCCGCGAATGCAGGCGCAGGCTCTCGATGATCTGGTCGCCGCAGGTATAGACCGGGTTCAGGCTGGTCATCGGCTCCTGAAAGATCATGCCGATGCGGCCGCCGCGCAGCCGCCGCATCTCGGATTCCTTCAGCTTCAGCAGGTCCTTGCCGTCCAGCCGCACCTCGCCGCCGGCGATCTCGGCCGGGGGCATCGGCAGCAGCCGCATGATCGCCAGCGAGGTCACCGACTTGCCGCAGCCGGATTCGCCGACGATGCCCAGCGTCTGGCCGCGCATCAGGTCAAAGCTGACGCCGTCGACCGCGCGCAGCGCCCGCCCGTCCGAGCGGAAGCGCACCTGAAGGTCGCGGACGGAAAGCAGCGGCTCAGCCATCGGCCAGCCCATAGGTCAGCGGCGAGGCCTCGACATGGCGGCGCGCCTTGTAATCCTTGCCGGTGAATTCGGCCTCGGCCCGGCGCTGCGCTTCCTCCAGCCGCGCCAGCGCCCCGTCGAGGTCGAAGGCCGCGACCCGGCCCGCCTGCACGACATGGCGGCCATCCACGAACACGTCGCGCACCGCCCGCTCGGCCGCGACATAGATCAGCGAGCGCAGCGGATCGCGCAGCGGCCGCATCGCCGGATGGGTGACATCGGCGATGAACAGGTCGGCCTTGGCCCCCGCCTCCAGCCGGCCGATGTCGCCCATGCCGAGGATCGCCGCCCCGCCGGTGGTGGCCGCATC
Source organism: Paracoccus sp. (in: a-proteobacteria) (assembly GCA_040392885.1). Taxonomy (GTDB): domain Bacteria; phylum Pseudomonadota; class Alphaproteobacteria; order Rhodobacterales; family Rhodobacteraceae; genus Paracoccus. Next base: position 31,715 of record JBEBVF010000008.1, read on the forward strand.
GAACACGTCCGAGGTGCGCAGGTCGAACACGTCGCCGCTCATCAGCCGCGAATTGATCAGGGCCTGGCGCATCTCCTCCAGCATGTTGTGGGGATAGGTGTCGGTGCCGATGCCCAGCGGCACCCCGGCGCGCAGGTAGCGGCCGAAGCTGCGCAGCGCGATGCCGCGGCGCTGGAACACCACCGGGCAATGCGCCACCGCGGCGCCCGAGGCGGCCAGCAATTGCAGGTCGCGGCCCTGCGGCCAGTGCACCCACGGGTGATCGGACAGGAAGATGCCGTGGCCGATGATGGTATGGCGGTCCAGCACCCCGAGGCTGTCGAGCCATTCCAGCGGCGTCCGGCCGTGGCGGCGGGTGATCTCGTGGAACTCGACCACCGATTGCGCGGCATGGATCTGCATCCTGATGCCGCGCCGCGCCGCCTCGGCATGGCTGTCGCGGATCAGTTCCGCCGTGCAGGTGTCGATCTGCGAGGGCGCGACCATGCCCGAAAGCCGCCCCGAGGGATCGGCATTGGCGCGGTCGATCGCGTCCATCGCGGCCGCCATCGCCGCCTCGCCGGCCTTTTCGTTCCACTGATATTCGACGACATGCCCGGTCCGCGTCCCCCACGAGGCCGAGCGATACATCGGCGCCGCCACCCCGCGCAGGCCCGAGCGCGACAGCAGCTCCAGCCAGCCGTCATAGGGCACCGACAGGTCGACCAGCGTGGTGACGCCCGAGAGCAGCAGTTCGGAGAACGCCACCTCGGCGCAGGCCAGCCGCCCCTCGTCATCGGGGTTGAACAGCGCCATGTATTCGTAGAGCGAGCTTTGATAGAGGCCGGGGCTGCCCAGTTCGTCCATGAAGCCCTTGTTCATCGGCTCCGACAGCGGATGCGAATGGATGTTGACCAGCCCGGGCGAGACCAGCCGGCCGCGCCCGTCGATCTCGGTCGCGGCCTCGCCCTGATAGCGGCCGCCGACCTGGAGGATGCGGTCGCCGGCAAAGGCCAGGTCCTGACCCTGCAGATAGCGATGGCACCCGGCCGCGGCATCATAGGCCACGATCCAGTCGGCATTGCGGATGACGGTGACGGGTTGCTCGGCTGTGGCGGACATGACGGACATGGCGGACGGGGCCCCTCTCGCTTCCTGCATGGACGGAAGGCGGGGCGCGCGAACGCCCCGCCGTGCGCGATCAGTCGCGATACTTGAGGTCGAGGCCCTTGTAGAGGCCCGCGCCATAGTTGTTGTGGGGCACGATCGGCTCCAGCTCGGCCGACTGGGCGATGGTCATCGGCTGGTGATAGAGCGGCAGCCACACCGCCGCGTCATGCACCTTCTTCAGCACCGCGCCATAGGCCTGCGCCCGGGTGGCATCGTCGGTGGCCTCGCGCCCCTGCTTGAGCAGCGCGTCGGTCTCCTCGTCGATCCAGTTCATCCGGTTCGGCGTCGGCACGTTGCGGGACAGGAAATACAGGTTCAGCGCATCGCCGGCCGAGATATAGGGATAACCCATGCCGAACATGTCGAATTCCTGCGTCGCCACCTTGCCCCAGAACACGGTGCCGTCGAAGACCTGGATCTGCATGCCGATGCCGACCTTCAGCAGCTCGGCCTGAACAAATTCGGCCAGCTTCTGCCAGGTCGAGCCGCCCTCGATATAGACCACCGGCTCCAGCCGCACGCCGTCCTTCTCGCGGATGCCATCGTCGCCGGGCAGCCAGCCGGCCTCGTCCAGCACCTGCGCGGCCTTGGCCGGGTCATAGCGCAGCAGGCCGTCGTTCAGGGCCGGGTCCCAATCCAGCGCGTTTTCCGAGATATAGCTGAACGCCGGCACCACCTCGCCGAACAGGATGTCGCGGGCCAGCGCCTCGCGGTCCACCGCCAGGTTGATCGCCTGGCGCACCGCCACGTCCGAGACGGTGGGCTTGTCGATCTTCATGCCGATGAACCAGGTCCAGAACGCGTCGTCGGAGCGGTCGACCAGCAGCGAGGGCGTGGCGCGCAGCTGCTCGAAGGCGATCTCGGGGATGTACTGGGTCACCTGGCTCTGGCCGGTGATCATGGCGACGGTGCGGGTGCTTTCCTCCGGCACGATCTGCCAGACCACCTTCTCCATGTGCGGGGCGCCATGATTGGTATAGAATTGCGGGCCCCAGTCATAGCCCTCGTGCCGGGTCAGGGTCAGCCGGTCGCGCGGCAGCCATTCCTGGAAGCAGTAGGGGCCGGTGCCGTTGAAGGCGGTGACGCCGAAATCCTTGCCCAGCGCCTCGACCTGATCCTTGTCGATCACCGTCGCAAAGCTTTGGGTCAGCTGGTAGAGCAGTTCCGAGAACGGCGCGTTCAGCTCGTAGACCACGGTCTGCGGATCGGGGGCGGTGATGCTTTTCACGTCGCCGGCCCGCCAGGCCACCGGCGAGGCGGTCTCGGGGTCGATCCAGCGGGTCAGCGAATAGACCACGTCATCGGCGGTCATCGCCCGGCCGTCGCAGAAGGTGATGCCCTCCTTGAGGTGGAAGGTATAGGTCAGCCCGTCCCCGGACACCTCCCAGCTGCTGGCGAGGCCGTCGCTGATGGTCTTCATGTCCGGCTCCAGCGACACCAGGGTATCGCCGGCCATGAACAGCACCTCGGCCGCCGAGCGGGCGGTGGACTTGTGTGGATCGTAGTTGTTGGAATCCATCTCGCGCACGATGTTGATTTCCTGCGCGAGGGCCGGGGCGGCCAGAACGGCGGCCAGCCCCCCGAGAAGCAGATAGCGTTTCATGAAAGCCTTCCCTGTGGTTGTGTTTCTTCAGGTTTGCAGACGCGGGTCCAGCACGTCGCGCAGGGCGTCGCCGGTGACATTGGCGCACAGCACGATGATGAAGATCACCGCGGACGGAATGGCGACGATATGCGGCGCGAACAGCAGGAAGTCGCGGCCCTGCGCCGCCATCATGCCCAGCTCGGCCGCCGGCGGCCGGGCGCCGAGGCCCAGAAAGCTCAGCGCCGCGCCGATCAGGATCACCTGACCAAAGCGCAGGCTGAGGAAGATCAGGATCGAGGAAATTGAGTTGCGCAGCAGGTATTTGCGGAAGATGGCGAAGTCCGACAGGCCCACGGCGCGGCCGGCCTCGATATATTCCTGGCCCATGACGCCGAGGCCGATCGAGCGGGCGATGCGGGCGCAATCCGGGATCGAGGCCACCGCCAGCGCGATGATCACCGGCCAGATGCCCGGCCCCATCACCGCCACCAGCGCCAGGCCCAGCAGGATCGCGGGAAAGGACAGCATCATGTCGTTGAGGCGCATCACCCAGGGGTCGATGCGGCGATACATGGCCGAGAGCAGCCCCAGCGTCGAGCCGACGATGCCGCCGATGCCCACCGCCACCAGCCCGATGACCAGCGTCAGCCGGGTGCCGTGCAGGATGCGCGACAGGATGTCCCGCCCCTGCCCGTCGGTGCCGAGGATATAGGTCCAGTTGCCGCGTGCCGACCAGACCGGCGGCTGCATGATCGAGCGGCTGTTCTCGTCGGGATTGTGCGGCGCGACCAGCGGCGCGAACACCGCGCCCAGCACGATCACCGTCAGGATCAGCAGGGCCAGCACCGCGCTGCGGTCGCGCAGCAGCGCCCGCCACCAGACCTTGCGCAGCGGCGGCGCCTCGTCGGGCGCGGCGAGGGGGGAAAGGTCGGTCGCGCTCATTTCTTCTGCACCCTCGGGTCGAGCCGGGCATAGAGGATGTCCACCAGCAGGTTCACCAGGATGAAGCCGATGGCCAGCACCAGGATGGTGCCCTGCGCCAGCGGGAAATCCGCCGACAGGATGGCGCCCACCGCCAGCCGGCCGATGCCCGGATAGGAAAAGATCGTCTCGGTCACCACGGCGCCGCCCAGCAGATAGCCGATCTGCAACCCGACCAGCGTCACCACCGGGATCAGCGCATTGCGCAGCCCGTGGCGCAGCGTGACCTGAAAGCCGTTCAGCCCCTTGGCGCGGGCAGTGCGGACATGATCCAGCCGCAGCACCTCCAGCACCGAGGAACGCGTCATCCGCGCCACCGGCCCGATGAAGATCAGCCCCAGCGACAGCGCCGGCAGCGCGATATGGCGCAGCCCCTGCACCGTCCACAGCGGCCCGCCGCGACCGATGAAGGGCAGCAGCGGGTATTTCACCCCCAGCACCTGGATCAGCACCAGGCAGATGAAGAAGATCGGCAGCGACAGCCCCGCCACTGACAGCGCCATCATCGCCCGGTCGAACAGCGAGCCGCGCCAGACCGCCGCCGTGGTGCCCATGGCGATGCCCAGCGGGATTGCCCAGATCAGGCTGGCCAGCATCAGCTCGATGGTGGGGACGATGGCGGCGCGCAGCTCGCTGGCCACGGTCTTGTTCGAGATCAGCGAGCGGCCCAGATCGCCCTGGGCCAGGCGCTCGACATAGCGGGTGAACTGGACCACCACCGGCTTGTCGAGGCCCATTTCCTCGCGCACCTTCGCCACCACCTCCGGCGGCGCCGAGGGCCCCGCCTGCACCTGCGCCGGGTCGCCCGGCGCCAGCTGCACCAGGGCAAAGCCCAGCACCAGCACCCCGAACAGCACCGGGATCGACACCAGCAGGCGGTTGACGATGGTCTCGATCATGGCTCAGGCGGCCCCGCGCTCGAAGGCCACCTTGCCGCCGAGGACCGCCAGGTCGCAATTCACGCCCAGGATCTCCTCCGGGTCGATCGCGAACAGATCGCGGTCCCAGACCGCCACGTCGCCCAGATGCCCCGGCACCAGCTTGCCCTTCACGTTCTCCTCGTGCGAGCCATAGGCCGAAGCCGAGGTATAGGCGTGCAGCGCCTCCTCCATGCTCAGCCGCTGGTCCGCGCCCAGCACCTGCCCGCCCGAGGTCTTGCGCGTCACCATGTTGTAGATCACCGGGCGGGGGTCGACCTCGGTCACCGGGCAGTCGGTGGAGGCCGAGGGCTCCAGCCCGGCCTCGATCCAGTCGCGATAGGGATGCGAGGCATCCACCCGCTCGCGCTCCAGCAGGGTGGTATAGAGGTCGCCGAACCAGTAGAGGAACGAGGGCTGCGGCACCGGCAGCACATGCATGTCCACCATGCGCTGCAACTGGTCGGGGCGCAGCCAGCCGCAATGCTCGATGCGGTGGCGGCGGTCGGGGTCCGGGCTGTCGGCCAGCGCCGCCTCATAGGCGTTCAGCACCTCGTCGATGGCGGCGTCGCCGATGGCGTGGATGGCCATCTGGAACCCGGCGCGATGCGCCTCCAGCACCATGGCGTTCAACTCGTCCTGGTCGGGAATGCACAGCAGGCCGAGATCGTCGGCATCGCCGCCCATATAAGGTTTGGTCATCGCCGCGGTGCGCCCGCCGGCGCTGCCATCGGTGAAGATCTTGACTGGGCCGTGGCGGAACATGTCGTCGCCCTTGCCGGTGATCATGCCCTTCTCGGTGGCCTCGGCCAGGATCGAGCGGGTCTTGTCGCCCATGATCGTGCCATAGACCCGCACCGGCAGCCGGCCCTCGGCATTGGCGCGCAGATAGGCCTCCATCTCCGGCCAGCCATCGCGGATGCCGATGGCGGCCTCCATGCAGGAGGTGATGCCATGCGACAGCAGGCTGGCGCCGCCGCGCTCGATGCCGGCGATCAGGTCGTCCACGCTCAGCCTGGGCAGCACGGCATTGATCTTCTCGCGCCCGGTCTCGGCCATCAGCCCGGTCAGCCGGCCGTTCTTGCGCTCGATCAGCCCGCCCTCCGGCGAGGGCGTGTCCTCGGTGATGCCGGCCAGCTGGAAGGCGAGCGAGTTGGCGACCGACAGGTGGCCGCAGGTGCGGGCGATATGCACCGGGTTGTCGGGGCAGACCTGGTCGATCTCCTCGCGATAGGGATGGCGGCCGACATCCAGCTTGAAATGGTCATAGCCGCGGCCGGTGATCCAGGCGCCCTTGGGCAGGGTCGCCGCCTTGGCGCGCAGGGTTTCCAGCAGCTCGGCCAGCGTGCTGACCACCGAGGGGCGCAGGTCGACCTCGGCCATGGCGATGCCGTACATGTGCAGATGCAGGTGGGCATCATAGAGGCCCGGCGTCGCCAGCCGGCCGGCGAGGTCGATCACCCGGGTATCGGGGCCGGTCAGCGCCGCGATCTCTTCGGCGGTGCCGGTGGCCAGCACCTTGCCGCCGGCGATGGCCACCGCCTCGTCGAAACCGAGGCCCAGCCCCTTCCAGACCTTGCCGCCGGTCAGTACGCAATCCGCAAGCTGGCTCATTGCGATGCCCTCGACGGCTGGCTCGGGGAATGGGACATGGCGGGCCTCCTCACTGGCAGGGATGTCAAGCAGGAGTGTAGGCCGGTGACGTGGGGTCGTGTCAATTCGCCGCAAGGTTGCTGCATCGCGGCAGAAATTGCGCGGTTCTGGGGTCACATGATTGGAATCGCAACCGAAAATCGAAACATAATCGGTGCCGACCGTTGCCGCAGGCGCACAAATTCAATCTTATTTGCGATTGATCTATTCGATTTCGGATTTCTTGTCGTCAGCCCCAGCCGGCGGGGGCCAGCGCCTCGACCGACTCGGCGAGCGCGACGGCAAAGGCATCATGCAGGGCATCCGGCGCCCGGTCGGGCCGCGCCAGCAGGATCGCCGGGATGGCGGTGACCGGCGCAAAGCGGCGGGTGGCGACGGCGAGGCCCTGGCTCATCGCCGCCGAATAGGGGTCGATCACCGCCACGCCCAGCCCGGCATGGACCAGCGCGCAGACCCCGTCCTCGCGGTTGCAGGTCAGGCTGGGCGCATAGGCGATGCCCTGAAGCGCGAAGGCCGCCTCGACCAGCGGCGCCAGCACGGCGCCGCCGCCGATCAGCGCGAACCGCTCCAGATCGGCGGGGCCAACCACGGCGCGGGTGGTCAGCATGTTGTCCTGCGGCAGGATCGCCAGCAGATGCGGGCGCCCCAGCACCGTCACCGCCAGGTCGCCGCGCGGCGCTGGCCCCAGCACCAGCCCGAAATCCGCCAGGCCCAGCGCCACCGCCTGCGCTACATGCGCCGGCGGACCGAGATCGAGGGTCACCTCCAGCTCCGGCGCCGTCCGCCGCAGCCGGTGCAGCGCCGGCGGCACCACGGCGCGGCCCATGGCCGAGGTCGCGGCCACGGTCAGCACGCGCCGGCCGCGGCGGCGCAGCGCCCGCAGCCGCCCGGCCAGCCCGTCGAAAGCCTCCAGCAGCGGTGCCACCTCGGCATGCACGCTCAGCGCCTCCGGCGTCGGCACCAGCCGCCGCCCCTCGCGGCGGAACAGCGCAAAGCCCAGCTGCGCCTCGAAGCTGCGCAGCGCGTTCCAGACCGCGGATTGCGAGATGCCCAGATGCGCCGCCGCCGCCGGGGTGGTGCCATGGGCGATCACCGCCGCAAAGGCCGCCACCAGCCGCAGGTCCAGATCGTTGCGCGCCTCGATCCGCATCGCCCCCTCACGCATCCCCGCCCCACCTGCCCCGATCCGGGGCCGGGTTGCAAGCGTCGGCGCGGGCTGCGCTCAGTCACCGGCCTCGCGGCCCAGCACGCGCGGACCGGCGGCAGGGAGGCCGGGCGCCTCCGCCGCCGCGCCGGCATCCGCGTCGTCGCCCTCGTCGCCATCGGCCTCGATCTCGATGCGCTTCTGCGCCCGCGCGCCCAGTTCGCGCAGCATCTCGACCTGGCGGATGACATTGCCGCGGCCGCGGGTCAGGCGGTTCATCGCCTCGTTATGGGCATCGGTCGCCCGGCCCAGCGCCTTGCCGACATCGCCCATCGCCTCGACGAAACCGGCCACCTTGTCATAGAGCGCCCCGGCGCGGCGGGCGATCTCGGCGGCGTTGCGCTCGCGCCGCTCGACGGTCCAGATGTGATCGACGGTGCGCAGGGTCAGCATCAGCGTGGTCGGCGTGGCCAGCCCCACCCGCGCCTCGATCGCCTCGCGCGCCAGCGCCGGATCGGCGCGCAGCGCGTCCGAGAAGGCGCCCTCGATGGGGATGAACATCAACACGTAATCCACCGTGCCCTCGTCCAGCCGCTCGTAGCCCTTGCCCGACAGCCCGCGCACATGCGCGCGCAGCGAGGCGACATGCCGGGTCAGCGCCGCCTGGCGGGCCGCCTCGTCGCCGGCATTCACCGCCTCCTCATAGGCGACCAGCGAGACCTTGGAATCGATCACCAGCACCCGCTGCTGCGGCATCTTGACCACGCAGTCGGGGCGCCAGCGGCGGCCGTCCTCGTCGGTCATGCTGGCCTGGAGGTCGTAATGCAGCCCGGCCTGCAAGCCGGATTCCTCGAGGATGCGGCCAAGGATCATCTCGCCCCAGGCGCCCTGCTGGCGACTGTCGCCCTTCAGCGCCCGGGTCAGCGCCACCGCCTCGCGCGAGATGTCCTCGGACCGCTTGTGCAGATATTCGATCTGCTCGCGCAGCCGGGCGCGCTCTTCGTCGGTCTGCTTGTTGCGGGTCTGGAGTTCGGTCTGGAAGCGCTGCACCTGATCGCGGAACGGGGTCAGCAGCGCCGCCAGCTGCTCGCCCTGGCGCCGTTCCATGTCCTGGCCCTGGATGCGCAGGGTCTCGGTGGACAGCAGCTTGAACTCGCGGGTCATCTCCTGCCGCAGCGCCTGCAGCGCCGCCAGCTCGCGGGCGGCGGATTCGCGGTCCTTCTCGGCGCCCAGCCGGGTCTCGGCCAGGTCGCGCTGCAAGCGGGCGGCCTCGGCGCGGGCCGCGTCCAGCGCGGCGGCCAGCGTGCCGCGCTCCTGCCCCAGCTCGGCCAGCCGGGCGTTCAGGGCCTCGACCCCGGCCTCGGCGCGGCCGGCGCGCAGCGCCTCGGCCTGGGCGCGGGCGCCGGTATTGGCAGCCGTGTCCTCGGCCTCGGCGCGGGCCGCGGCCTCGCGGGCCAGGTCCTGCCGGGCGCGGGTCAGCCGCTCCTCGCCCAGCCGCGCCTCGGCCGCCGCGGCATGCAGCTCCCGGGCCAGCGCCACGCCGCGCCCGGCCGCGCGCCGCCACAGCAGCGCCAGCAGCACCACCAGCAGCGCCAGCCCCGCCGCCAGCGGCCGCAGGACATTCGGATCGGACAGCGCCGGGTGGTTCAGCATGGCGGGTTCCGTTCTGGCGAAGCCGTGCGGCGGGCATCACCCCGCCGCGCAGCCGTTCCTGTTTTGTGCGCATCATGGTCCTAGCCGGCCGCGACGGCGCCGGCAAGCCGGAACTGCCGCCCCGCCCGGACCGGGCGCCGCCCTAGCCGGCGCGGTATTCGTCCTCCCAGCCCCGGCGCAGCAGCACATGGCTGCGGCCGATGGCGTGGATGTCGCGCTCGCCCATCAGCGCCATGGTGATGTCCATCTCCTTGCGGATCACCTCCAGCGCGGTGGTCACGCCCTTCTGGCCCATGGCGCCGAGGCCGTAGATATAGGAGCGGCCGATGAAGGTGCCATTGGCGCCCAGCGCCAGCGCCTTGATTACGTCCTGGCCGCTGCGGATGCCGCTGTCGAGATGCAGTTCGACCCCGTCGCCCACCGCCTTGCGGATGCGCGGCAGCATGCGGATCGAGGACAGCGCGCCGTCGAGCTGCCGGCCACCATGGTTCGAGACGATGATCGCATCGGCGCCGGCATCGACGGCCATGCGAGCATCCTCCTCGTCCAGCACGCCCTTGAGGATGAACTTGCCGCCCCACTGGTCGCGGATGCGGGCGATCTTGCCCCAGTCGAGGCAGGGGTCGAACTGCTCTGAGGTCCAGTTCATCAGGCTGGACGGGTCGGTGACGCCCTTGGCATGGCCGACGATATTGCCGAAGGAGCGGCGCCGGGTGCCCAGCATCTCCAGCCCCCAGCGCCATTTCGTCGCCATGTTGACCAGATTGGGCAGGGTCAGCTTGGGCGGCGCCGACAGGCCGTTCCTGATATCCTTGTGCCGCTGGCCGAGGATCTGCAGGTCCAGCGTCAGCACCAGCGCCGAGCAGCCGGCCACCCGCGCCCGCTCGATGATGTTCTCCGAGAATTCCTGGTCCTGCATGACATAGAGCTGGAACCAGAACGGCTTGTCGGTATGGGCCGCCACGTCCTCGATCGAGCAGATCGACATGGTGGACAGCGTATAGGGCACGCCGAAGGCCTGCGCGGCGCGGGCGGCCTTGATCTCGCCATCGGCATGCTGCATCCCAGTCAGGCCCACCGGCCCCAGCGCCACCGGCATGGTCACCGGCTCGCCCAGCATGGTCGAGGCCAGCGTGCGGTTCGACATGTCCACCGCCACCCGCTGGCGCAGCTTCACCTCGGCGAAATCGCTGCAATTGTCGCGGAAGGTGCCCTCGGTATAGGCGCCCGATTCGGTATAGTCGTAGAACATCCGGGGCACGCGGCGGCGATAGATGCGCTTGAGGTCGTCGATGCAGGTGATGACGGGCATGGGCCTTCCTTTCCTCACGGGGCTGCGCGGGGCATGACCGCTTGTTGCGCCGGCGCCGGCACGGATGCAAGGCCCGCGGCGGCGCCGGCCCGGTTGCGCAAGGCGCGGGCGGGCAATGGTGGTTTCGGGGCGCGGGGCGAGGCCCGCCACCCGCCGGCGGCGGCGGCAGGTGCCGGGCTCAGGCACCGGCGCCCTGCATGCGCGCCAGTAGCGCCGGGTCGATCACCGGCCGCCGGCGCAGCCGCTCGGCCCGGTCGCGCAGCGCATTGGCCCGCGCCACCAGCGGATCGCTGGCCTGGGCGGGCGACTGCGCCTCGGGGCGCGCGGCCAGGGCCGCCGGCTCGGCCAGCAGCGCCTCGCTCGGCAGCAGGCGCGGCCAGTCGCCCTCGTCGCCGCCGCAGGCCGCCAGCGGCGGCAGCGCCAGCAGCAGCACGGCGAGGCGCAGGCGGCAGGGGGGCGAGGCAGGCGGGGACGGGGCGGCGGGCATGGCGGCTCGGGGCTGGTGATCCGCGCCACCCTGCCGCCGCCGCGCGCCGGCCGCAAGGCCGCGCGCGACCTGTCCATTTGGACAGGCGGCTCACCGCTTCGTGAGATTTCGATTGGCAGCCTCCGAATGATCTGCCATTCCAAGAACATGGGCCATTTGCGGCCGCCGCGGGCCCCGCCCCCGGCCGCAAGCGAAGACCAGCGACCCGGCACCAGAACCCGGCCCGGCCCCGGTCAACATGGAGGAAGACGATGAACGCGAAACCTGCCTTTGCCCTGCTGGGCGCCGCGATGCTGGCCGGCTGTGCCATCACCCCCGAGCAATACGAATCCACCCCGGTGGTGATCTCGACCGCGCAGGGGCCGGTGACCTGCCAGCTCTACACGCTGGAGCAGGTGACCTGGGACCGCGCGATCCACCGCCCGGACGCGATGGGCGTCGACACCGCCGACACGCTCTGCCGCAACGAGGGCGCGCGCATCCTCCGCGACGGCACCACCGGGCTGGTGCAGGAAGGCAACGTGCTGCGCGAGACGCGGCCGCTCTAGGCGCGCCGGGGTCCGATCCGGTTTTGGGGGTCGCCCGGCGGGGCGGCCCCTTTTCGTTGCGCCGCCGATCTGGACCCGGCGGCCCGGCAGTTTCATCCGCACCCGTGAGGTCAGCCGAGGCCGAGAGCAGCCGGAGCAAGGCGGCCAATCCAGTCTCCTCCCGAGTGCGGCGACCCTCCCATCCGCTCGCGAGGCGGGACCGCCCGGAGGGCGGCCGGGCGGGGCGGCTCGGCCGGTTCCCTATCCGCCGCGGCGCGGTTGCTCTCTGCCCCCCCGCCGGTGACGCAGGCCGCCGGGACGCCTGTGCGTCGCCCCCGGCCGAGGCAAGACCGCCAACCCGATATCCGCACCCGTGACGCGGCCACCGGGGCGCCGCCCCGCCTATTCGACCACGGTGATGCGGCCCTCGTCGGCCGGGGCGGTGAAGCCCGGGCCCTGCGCCTGCAGATAGCCGACCAGCACTTCGGCCAGGTCGGGGCCGAAATCATAGGCATCCTGCGCCTCAGTGGCGAAGACGGCATAGCCGTCGCCGCCGCGCCGGGTATAGTCGTTGGTCACCACCCCGTAGACGCGCTCGGGGTCCAGCGGCGTCCAGGCGCCGTCCAGCATCACCTCCACCGCCGAGATCCGGCTGCCCGCGGGCTGCGAGGGATCGACGGTATAGCGCAGCCCCGCCACCTGGGCGAAGCGGCCGGCGATGTCCTCGTACTGGCTGGCGCCATTCTCCAGCGCCGCCAGCAGGCCGGCGCCCGAGATGCGGAAGGTGGCCAGCATGTTCTGGAACGGCAGCACGTCATAGACCGCGCCCATGCTGACCGGGCCGCCCGCAATCGAGGCCCGCAGCCCGCCGCCGTTCATCACCGCCACCTCGATGCCCTGCGCCCGCACCCGGTCGAGCATGGCATCGGCGACCAGATTGCCCATGGCGCATTCGCGCTGGCGGCAGGTGTTGCGGTCGGCATCCACCGGCGCCGCCACCTCGGCCACGATGCGATCGCGCAGTTCGGCGATGGGGCCGGCCAGCTCCTCCACCCGGGCGGCGAAGGCGGCGTCAGGCTCGATCGAGGCATCCATCAGCACCGGCGCGCCGCCGGCCTCGATCAGCCGCCCCTCGTCGTCGAAGGTCAGCACGGCATGGCCCAGATACTTGCCATAGGCATAGGCGGTATAGACCGGCACCTCGCCCTCCGGCCCGGCGACGCGGGTCGGATAGGGGCCGGCGGCGCCCTCCATCTCGCCCAGCAGGGTGTGGGAATGGCCGCCGATGATGGCATCCAGCCCCGGCACCGCCTCGGCCAGCTGCTGGTCGCGGCGATAGCCGACATGGGTCAGGGCGATGATCTTGTTCACCCCCTGCCCGGCCAGTTCGGCGGCATCGGCGCGCAGGCTGTCGGCCTCGTCGGCGAACACCACCGTCGGCCCGGGCGAGGAGGTCTCCGGCGTGTCCACCGCCAGCGCCGAGATGATGCCGATCTTCTCGCCGCCGACCTCGATCACCGCCATGCGCTCCAGCCGGCCGGCAAGCTGGTTGTCCACCGAGACATCCAGATTGCCCGAGATCACCGGGAACCGCACCGCCTCGATCAGACCGGCCAGCCCCTCCGGCCCGTCGTCGAATTCGTGATTGCCCACCGCCATGGCGTCGAAGCCCAGGGCATTCATGAACTCGGCCGTGTCCTCGCCCTTGTAGGTGGTATAGAACAGGCTGCCCTGAAACTGGTCGCCGGAATCGAGCAGGATCACGTTGCCGCCCTCGGCGCGGATCTGGTCGCGCAGATCGGTGATGGCGCTGGCCAGCCGGGCGATGCCGCCAAAGCATTCGCCGGCCGCCTCGCCCTCGGTGTCGCAGCTGCTGTCGAAGGCGTTGATCGATTCGACGCGGCTGTGGAAATCGTTGATGTGCAGGACATGCAGGGTGAATTCCGCGCGGGCGGCCCCGGCGCCCGCAAGCGGGCCGAGCGCCAGCGCGGCAAGCGCCGTCAGGGTGACGGGAACGGTTCGGGTGGTCATGCTTGCCTCCTGTCGGGTGGCGGGGGGCGCGGCGGCCGGCCGCCGCTGGACGGGTCCATGACAGCCGCCCCCGGCGCGCGATGCAAGGCAGAATCGCCCCGCGCCACCCTTGACGGCGCGCCGCCGCCGCCGCAAAAGCGCGCGGGTTCCTGACATCCGGGGCAGTCATGCTCGTCTACAAGATCCTGCGCGCCGCGGAATGGGCGGCGCTGCGCGAGGCCGACCGCACCGCCGGGGCGCCGGTCGATCGGGCCGACGGCTTCATCCATCTTTCCACCGCCGCCCAGGCCGCCGAGACCGCCGCCCGGCATTTCGCCGGCGAGACCGGGCTGGTGCTGCTGGCCTGCGAGGCACAGGCGCTGGGGCCGGACCTGCGCTGGGAGCTGTCGCGCGGCGGGGCGCTGTTCCCGCATCTCTACCGCGACCTGCTGATGTCGGACGTGCTGTGGGACCGCGCCATCGTCTCGGGGCCGCAGGGCCATGTCCTCGGCCGGCTGGACTGAACGGAAGGAAAGCGAATCATGCGCCTGATCGAACGCACCGGCATGGCGGCGATGCGCCGCATCGACCCGGAGACCGCGCACGGGCTGGCGCTGAAGGCGCTGGCGGCGGGGCTGGTGCCGCTGGCGGGCGGGCCGGTGACCTCCGAGCGGCTGCGGCTGCGGCTGGCCGGGCTGGACCTGCCCAATCCCGTCGGCCTCGCCGCCGGTTTCGACAAGAACGCCGTGGCCGTGGGCCCGCTGTCGCGCGCCGGCTTCGGCTGGCTGGAGGTCGGCGGCGCCACGCCGCGCCCGCAGGCCGGCAATCCCCGGCCGCGGCTGTTTCGCCAGCCGGCGGCCGGCGCGGTCATCAACCGCTTCGGCTTCAACAACGAGGGCGCGGCCGCGATCGGCGCCCGGCTGGCCGCGCGGGTACGCGGGCCGGTGCCGGTGGGTCTGAACATCGGCGCCAACAAGGACAGCGCCGACATGGCCCGCGATTTCGCCCGCGTGGTCGAGGCGGCCGGCGCGGGCTGCGATTTCCTGACCGTCAACGTCTCCTCGCCCAATACCCAGGGGCTGCGGCGGTTGCAGGCGGGCGAGCTGCTGGCCGGCATCCTCGCCGATGTGAAGGCGGCGCGCGACGCCCTGCCCCATCGCCCGCCGATCTTCGTCAAGCTGTCGCCGGATCTGGACGAGGCCGCTCTGGCCGATCTGGCCGATGCGGCGCTGGCGGCCGGCATCGACGGGCTGATCGCCACCAACACCACCCAGGCCCGCCCCGATCCCGCCGCGCCCCATGCCGGCGAGGCCGGCGGCCTGTCCGGGCGGCCGCTGATGGCGCCCTCGACGCGGGTGCTGGCCCGGCTGGCGCGGCTGACCGGCGGGCGGCTGCCGCTGGTCGGCGTGGGCGGCATTTCCAGCACCGAGGATGTCTGGCAGAAGCTGCGCGCCGGGGCCTCGGCGGTGCAGCTCTATACCGCTTTGGCCTATCAGGGCCTGTCGCTGGCGGCCCGGCTGGCGCGGGAGCTGGACGCGCGCCTGGCCGCCGAGGGGATCGCCCATGTCTCGGACCTGGTCGGCACCGGCATCGACGACTGGCTTTAGCGGGGACGCTTGACCGGGGGACAAGGCAGAGCGCGGAGCAAGCTCAGTCCGGCCCGGCTGCCTCCGCAAGGCCCCGGCCAGAGAAGGCGGGACGGGTTGCGAAAGGGGGTGCGGACCTGAGTGGCATCCAGCCGGAGCCCGTTGCCCCCGAACCCCGGCGCGGACATGCGGGGCTGCGATGGCTCGCGCCTCCTGAAAGGGACGGTGCCGGGAGCAGGGCCGAGCCGTTCCCCCGAAAGCCGCGGCGAGATCCCGGAGGTGAGAACCGCCGGAAGCCGTCGCCAAGGGCAACCGGAATCCTGACGCCTGCCCCGGACCCGGCGGGCACCGGCATTGCGGGCGGAATCCGGCCACGCGCCGGAGGCCCGCCGCCGGGCCGCAAAGGGGCCTTTCCCTCGCCCGTGCAGGCGCCTAGCCTGCGCCCGCAACAATGGCTGAGGGAGGCCGCCCATGCTGACCATCTATGGTGTCACCCGCTCGCGCGCGTCGCGGCTGGTCTGGCTCTGTCACGAGATCGGGCTGCCCTTCCGGCAGGTACCGGTGATCCAGGCCTATCGGCTGGCCGATCCCGAGGCGCCCGACGCGCCGCTGAACACCCGCAGCCCGGATTTCCTGAAACTCTCGCCGCAGGGCGCGATTCCGGTCATCGACGATGACGGGCTGGTGCTGGCCGAGAGCATGGCCTGCACGCTGCATCTGGCCAGCCGCCATGGCGGCGAGATCGGCGGGCGCGACGCGGCCGAGCGGGCGCTGATCCAGCAATGGAGCTTTTACGCCGCCACCAGCATCGAGGGCGATGCGCTGACCATCCAGATGCTGCACCGCCCCGATGCCGGCGAGGAGGACCGCGCCCTGGTCGCCGAGGCCGCCGCCCGGCTGGAGCGCCCGTTCAAGGTGCTGGAGGCGCATCTGGCCGGACAGGGGCATCTGGTCGGCGGCCGCTTTACCGTGGCCGACCTGAACATGGCCGAGGTGGTGCGCTATGCCAGGGCCCTGCCGGGGCTGCTGGATGCGTGGCCGGCCCTGCGCGACTGGCTGGCGCAATGCCAAGCCCGGCCGGCCTTCCAGACCATGTTGCAGGCGCGGCTGGCCGAGCCGGCCTGAGCGGCGCCCATTGAAATAGGCACTGGAATATACAATATTCCATGTATCGAAAGGAGCGCCGCCATGACCCGCCTGCTGACCAACCACATCTGCACGATGACCGAACTGCGCGAGCCGCATAAGGTTCTGGAACGCTCGGGCGGCAAGCCGGTGGCGATCCTGAAGAATTCGCAGCTGGTCGGCTATCTGGTCCCCGAGGAGGCGACAGCCCAAGGCAACCACCGCCACGCCACCCGCGAGGAGGTCATGGAATCGCTGCGCCGCCGCCGCGCGATCAACCAGCCCGTCCTGGACTATCTGAAGGACAAGTGAATGGATCTGGTCCTGCTGACCACCGATCTGGTCGAGGCGATCCATGACGAAGTGCTCAATCCCGGCGAACTGCCGGGGCTGGCACTGAACAAGTCGCTGGATTCCGCGCTGGCCCGCGTTGCCAACCGCATCGCCTATGGCATGACCGGCGATGTGTTCGACATCGCCGCGCTCTATGCGATGGCGATCGCTCAGGGGCATTGCTTCAACGACGCCAACA
Organism: Paracoccus sp. (in: a-proteobacteria); assembly: GCA_040392885.1. GTDB lineage: Bacteria > Pseudomonadota > Alphaproteobacteria > Rhodobacterales > Rhodobacteraceae > Paracoccus. Next base: position 48,376 of record JBEBVF010000008.1, read on the forward strand.
AACGCACCGCGCATCAGGCGATGGACGCCTTCCTGGACCTGAACGGTGTGCAGATCGCCTGGGCCGCCGAGGCGGTCGGCCAGAAGATCATCGCCCTCGCCCAGGGCCTGATCGACGATGGCGATCTGGCCGAATGGCTGCGCGACCTCGCCTGACGCGCAAGCCTTTGCGGCGCCGGCGCCTCGCCCCACCACCCCTTGCCCCGGCCGGCCTGCCCGTGAGATAACCCGCCGCATAACAACACGAGCAGATCCCATGGCCGACGATCTTCTTTCCGCCGCTTCCGCCGCGAGCGACAGCTATTCCGCCGCCTCGATCGAGGTGCTGGAGGGGCTGGAGCCGGTGCGCAAGCGTCCCGGCATGTATATCGGCGGCACCGACGAGCGCGCGCTGCACCACCTCGCGGCGGAAATCCTCGACAACTCGATGGACGAGGCGGTGGCCGGCCATGCCAGCCGCATCGAGGTCGAGTTGAACGCCGATCATTCGCTGACCATCCGCGACAATGGCCGCGGCATCCCCATCGACCCGCATCCGAAATTCCCCGGCAAGTCGGCGCTGGAGGTGATCCTGTGCACCCTCCATGCCGGCGGCAAGTTCACCGAGGGCGCCTATCAGACCTCCGGGGGCCTGCACGGCGTCGGCGTCTCGGTGGTCAATGCGCTCTCCGACAGCATGGTGGTGCAGGTCGCCCGCAACCGCGAACTCTACGAGCAGCGCTTCTCGCGCGGCATCCCGCTGGGCCCGGTCGAGAAGGTCGGCGCCGCCCCCAACCGGCGCGGCACCACCACCACCTTCCATGCCGACGAGCAGATCTTCGGCCATCACCGCTTCAAGCCCGCCCGGCTGCTGAAGATGGTGAAATCCAAGGCCTATCTGTTCTCGGGCGTGGAGATCCGCTGGAAATCCGCCATCGAGGACGGCGAGACCCCGACCGAGGCCGTCTTCCACTTCCCCGGCGGGCTGGCCGACTATCTGGCCGAGCAGCTCACCGGCGCCTCCACCTATGCCGAGCGCCCCTTTGCCGGCAGTGTCGATTTCAACGAGAAATTCGGCGTCCCCGGCAAGGTGGACTGGGCGATCAACTGGACGCCCTCGCGCGACGGCTTCATCCTGTCCTATTGCAACACCGTGCCCACGCCCGAGGGCGGCACCCACGAGGCCGGCTTCTGGTCGGCGGTGCTGCGCGGGTTACGCGCCTATGGCGAGCGGGTGAACAACAAGAAGGCCGCCCAGATCACCCGCGACGACCTGCTGACCGGCGGCTGTGCGCTGGTCTCCTGCTTCATCCGCGACCCGGAATTCGTCGGCCAGACCAAGGACCGGCTGGCCACCGCCGAGGCGGCGCGGCTGGTCGAGGGCGCGGTGCGCGACCATTTCGACAACTGGCTGGCCGGCGACCCGAAATCCGCCGGCGCCATCCTCGATTTCCTGGTGCTGCGCGCCGAGGAACGGCTGCGCCGCCGCCAGGAAAAGGAAACCGCCCGCAAGACCGCGACCAAGAAGCTGCGCCTGCCCGGCAAGCTGGTGGACTGTTCCGCCAATGCGCGCGAGGGCACCGAACTGTTCATCGTCGAGGGCGACTCGGCCGGCGGCAGCGCCAAGCAGGCCCGCGACCGCCGCACCCAGGCGCTGCTGCCGCTGCGCGGGAAGGTGCTGAACGTGCTGGGCGCCGCGGCGTCGAAACTCAGCCAGAATGCCGAGCTGTCGGACCTGTGCCAGGCCATCGGCACCGGCATGGGCACCCGCTTCAACATCGACGACCTGCGCTATGACAAGATCATCGTGATGACCGATGCCGATGTCGACGGCGCCCATATCGCCAGCCTGCTGATGACCTTCTTCTTCACCCAGATGCGGCCGCTGATCGACAAGGGGCACCTCTATCTGGCCTGCCCGCCGCTCTACCGGCTGACGCAGGGCGCCAACCGGGTCTATGTCGCCGACGATGCCGAAAAGGAAATCTGGCTGGCCAAGGGGCTGGGCGGGCGCGGCAAGATCGACGTGCAGCGGTTCAAGGGCCTGGGCGAGATGGATGCCAAGGACCTCAAGGACACCACCATGAACCCGGCGACGCGCAAGCTGATCCGGGTCAGCATCGACGATGACGAGGGCGGCGAGACCGGCGACCTGGTCGAGCGGCTGATGGGCAAGAAGCCCGAGCTGCGCTTTCAGTATATCAGCGAGAACGCCCGCTTCGTGGAGGAGCTGGACGTATGAGCCTGGCCGCGCCGCTGGCGGTCTATGTCGCAGCGGCCCTGGCCGAGATCGCCGGCTGCTTCGCCGTCTGGGCCTGGGCGCGGCAGGGGCAGTCGGTTTGGTGGCTGCTGCCCGGCCTCGCCGCGCTGGCGCTGTTCGCCTGGCTTTTGACCCGTATCGACACGGCCTTCGCCGGCCGCGCCTATGCCGCCTATGGCGGCATCTATATCCTGTGCTCGCTGGGCTGGATGGCGCTGGTCGAGGGCGCCGCGCCGACCCGCTGGGATGGGCTCGGCGCCGGGCTGTGCCTGCTCGGGGCGCTGGTGATCCTGGCCGGTCCGCGCTGAGGCGGCGGCACCTTGAAACGGCGTCGCATCCGGGCTTCTATCCCGGGGATGCAGCATGAGGACGAACGGGTGAGCGATACCGAACCCCCTGCCCCGGCCATGGTCTCGGTCGACGAGTTGCCGATCCTGGTGGTAACCCGGTTCTCGTTCCTCGGTCAGTCCGGCTGGAAGAGCGAGGCCTCGCGCGACGGCGCCCTGCTGTTCGATCCGGCGCGGCTGGAGCAGCGGCTGCTGCTGTTCGAGAAGATCAATCTCGCCTCGCTGGCCGCGCAGGACGAGCAGGGCTTTCACCATTACATCCTGACCAGCGACCAGCTGCCGTCATGGGCGCGGTCGCGGCTGGAGGCGATCTGCCTGCAGGCCTATGGCACCCCCGAACGCTTCACCATCGACGCCCGCGAACCGGGACGGGCGCGCAAGCATCTGCGCCGGTTCATGACCCGCTTCGCCCCCGGCCCCTCGCTGGTGCAGGTGGTTCTGGACGACGATGACGGGCTGGCGGCCAGCTATATGGCGACCCTGCGCCGGACCCTGCGCGAGATGCAGGCCGATGACCCGTCGCTGCTCGACAATCTGCCGAAATACGTCTCCTTCCCCACCGGCTACGCGCTGTCCCTGCGCAATGACGGCGGCAACGCGGCGCTCTATCTGCACCATTACCCCTATATCAATCTGGGGCTGGCACAGATCGACAGCACCGGCGGCAAGAACATCCTGGCCATCCACCATCAGGACGCGCCCAAGCGTTTCGGCTGCCGGGTGGTCGGCGGCCAGCCGATGTTCCTGCGCGCCGTCCACGACTTCAACGACTCGCGGGTGGCGCCGCATCGCAAATGGCAGGAGGTCAGCGACTGGTCGCAGGATGCCGAGGTCCGCAGCCGCTTCCCGGCCCTGTTCGACGCGGATGCGCCCTGGGCCTCGGGCGAGGGCTGACCCGCCCCGCCGGCCCCGACCGGCGGCCCCCCGAGGCCGGCCTATCCCGGCCAGCCATAGAGGATCGCAGGTTCGCGCTCCTCGTTCTCGTGCCCGTCCGTTTCCTCGAGGGCGACGAAGCCGCGCCTCTCATAGAAGCGGCGCGCGATGAGGTTCCGCCGGAAGGTCCAGAGGTGCAGGCGGGAATGCGCCGCCCTGGCGATCCGCAACAGCCCGCCGCCGGCCCCCATGCCCTGCCGCCCCGGCAGGACATAAAGCTGATCGACCCAGCCTTCGCGGAAGGCAATGAACCCGATCATTTCCTCTTCGAACGCCCCCCATGTCTCGCAATGCGCAAAGACATGGCCGCGGAAGAACTCCCGGTCCTGTTCGGGCGTATGCAGCCCGGCCAGCCAGGGCAGCCGCTCGCCGAAGGCGGTGCGCAGGATGATGGCGGCGCGGTCCATGTCGTGCAGGACAAGGCGGCGGAAGGAAAGCGGCATGTCAGGTCAGGCGATCCCGGCGTCGGCGGCAGGGCGATCTCGGGACTGCGGGCTTTCTACCGGGCACCCACCCTGACGATTGTCGGGGGAAGCCCTGGTAGCGGAGGAGGGATTTGAACCCCCGACACAAGGATTATGATTCCTCTGCTCTAACCAGCTGAGCTACTCCGCCACGGGTGAGCCGGGATTTAGGGGCATGCGGGGGGAGGGTCAAGGGGCTTTTCGCAACCCGCGGCGATTTTCCCGCCCGCCCCGTTGCCACCCGGCCGTCCCCGCGCCGCCACCACGAAAAAGGGGCGGAAAACCGCCCCCTTTCCCGTGGCTTGCGCCTCATCCCGCCCTGGGCACCACCGTCAGCAGCGGCATCAGATGCGCCATGTCCGGCCCGTCGGCGCGCCCGGTCAGCGCCTTGCGCAGCGGCATGAACAGCCCCTTGCCCTTGCGCCCGGTGGCGGCCTTGACCGCCGCCGTCCATTCGCCCCAGGATTCCGGCCCGAAGGGCTGCGGCGGCAGCAGCCTCAGCGCCTCGGCGACGAAATCGGCATCCTCCGGGTCCACCAGCGGTTCGGCGCCGTTCAGGACCAGATCGGCCCATTCCGCCAGATCCTCCAGCCGGGTGATGTTCTGCGAGGCCACCGCCCAGAATTCGCGCGCCTTGCCCTCCGGCACGCCCAGCCCGGTGATGCGTTCGGCCACCGCCTCGTAGGGCAGCGCCTGATTGCGCTCGCGCGTCAGCGGCCACAGGTCCTCGGCGTCGAATTTCGTCGGCGAGGCGCCGAATTGCGACAGCTCGAACCCTTCGGCCAGTTCGTCCAGCGACAGCCGCAGCGCCACCGGCTGCGAGCTGCCCAGCCGCGCCATCAGCGACAGCAGCGCCTCGGGCGCCACCCCGGCCGCGCGCAGGTCGCGGATCGCCAGCGCGCCCAGCCGCTTGGACAGTTCCTCGCCCTGCGCGCCGACCAGCAGGCTGTGATGGGCAAAGCGCGGCGGCTCGGCCCCCAGGGCGCGGATGATCTGGATCTGGGTGGCGGTATTGGTGACATGGTCGGCGCCGCGCACGATGTCGGTGACGCCCATGTCGGCATCATCCACCGAGCTGGCGAAGGTATAGAGGACCTGCCCGTCGGCGCGGATCAGCACCGGGTCGCTGACCGAGGCCGCGTCGATCGAGATCGGGCCGAGGATGCCGTCCACCCATTCGATGCGCTCCTGATCCAGCCGGAAGCGCCAGTAGCCGGCGCGGCCCTCGGCGCGCAGCCGGTCCTTGTCGGCCTCGCTGAGGTTCAGCCCGGCGCGGTCATAGACCGGCGGCCGGCCCATGTTCAGCTGCTTCTTGCGCTTGAGGTCCAGCTCGGTCGGGGTCTCGAACACCTCGTAGAGGCGCCCGGAGGCGCGCAGCCCCTCGGCGGCCTCGGCGTAGCGGTCGAGGCGGGCCGACTGGCGCTCCTCGCGGTCCCAGGTCAGGCCCAGCCATTCCAGGTCGCGGCGGATGCCGTCGGCATATTCCTCCTTGGAGCGCTCGCGGTCGGTATCGTCGAGGCGCAGGATGAAGGTGCCCCCGGCCTTGCGCGCGATCAGGTAGTTCATCAGCGCGGCGCGCAGGTTGCCGACATGGATATGCCCGGTGGGCGAGGGCGCAAAGCGGGTGGTGGTCATGGCGCGGTCTCCTTCGCGACTGCTCTTTCACAGGGGCCGGTTCTTGTCCATATCAGCAAGAACACCGCAGCAAGGGGAAAGATCATGGCTGACTGGACGGAAACCTGCGCGCCGGATAGCGAGGCGATCGAGGCGCTGGCCCGCGAGGTGGTGGCGCGTCTGCCGGCGGCCTTTGCGGGCGCGGCGGCCGAGGTGCATCTGCGCGTCGAGGAGCTGGCCGACGAGGCCATGCTGGACGAACTGGAGGCCGACGACCCGTTCGACATCACCGGCGTCTATGACGGGGTGCCGATGACCGAGAAATCCCCCTCCGACCCGCAGCATTTCCCCGATACCGTCTGGCTGTTCCGCCAGGCGATCCTGGCCGAATGGGCCGAGCGCGGCAACGTCACCCTGGGCGAGCTGGTGCGCAACGTGACCATCCATGAATTCGCCCATCATTTCGGCTGGTCCGACGACGACATCGCCTCGATCGACCGGTGGTGGGAATGAGCCTGCTCGCCGGCCCGCATGCGCCGATCGTCACGGTGACGCTGAACCCGGCGCTGGATTTCGCCGGCTCGGTGCCGCAGGTGCTGCCGAATCGCAAGCTGCGCATGGGCGAGGTGCTGACCGATCCCGGCGGCGGCGGCATCAACATCGCCCGGGTGGTGGCGCGGCTGGGCGGGCGGGCGCGGGCCGCGGTGTCGCTGGGCGGCGTGCTGGGCGACGAGATCGCCCGGCTGCTGGACGCCGAGAGCATCGACCGCCTCGCCTTGCCCTGCCCCGGCCCCAGCCGGCAATCGCTGTCGGTGACGGATGAGGGCGACGGCAAGCAGTATCGCTTCGTCATGCCCGGCCCGGCATGGAGCGAGGCGCTGGCCGGCGAGGCGCTGGAGGTGCTGGCCGCGGCGGTGCCCGCGGGCGGCTGGATGGCGCTGTCCGGCTCGAACCCGCCGGGGCTGGCGGATGATTTCGGGCTTCGTCTGGCGGCGCGGGTGGCGGCGGCGGGCGGGGCGCTGCTGGTCGATACCTCGGGCCCGGCGCTTCTGGCGCTGGCCGAGGCGCGGCCGGACATCGCGGTGCTGCGCATCGACCGCGTGGAGGCCGAGTTCCTCGCCGGGCGGCCGCTGCCCGGGCGCGCCGATACCGCCGGCTTCGCGCAGGAGCTGGTGGCGCGGGGCGTGGCGCAGGTGGTGGTGCTGGCCCGGGGCAGCGATGGCAACATCCTGGCCGATGCGACGGGCGCCTGGCATGCCCGCGCCGTGCCGGTCGAAGTGGTCAGCGCCGTGGGCGCCGGCGACAGCTTTGCCGCCGGGCTGCTGCTGGGCCGCGCCCGCGGCGGCGACTGGCCGCAGGCGCTGGCGCTGGCCGCCGCCTGCGCCACCGCCACCTGCCTGATGCCCGCCACCCGGCTGGGCCATGCCGGGGACATCGCCCGCTTCCTCGCCGAGGGCGCCATCACCCGCCTGGCCTGAACATGCGACAGCCCCGGCCGCAACGGCCGGGGCTGTCGATGACGACGCGGCGGAAAAGGGGGACTCAGGCGGCCTCGGCCTCGGCTTCCTCGGCGGCGAGGCGACGCTCGCTCTCCTCGCGCGACAGCGCCACCGAGGTGCGCACGCCCTTGGAGACGAATTCCATCAGCCCCTTCACCACCCGCTCGTTGGGGTCGATGCCGGCACAGGACAGCACCTCGCGCCCGTCGCGCGAGCGCGCCCAGCGGGCGATCTGCTCCGGCCCGTTGCCGAATTTCTTGTCATCGGCGATGGCGTCATCCAGAGCGGCCAGCACCACCGCCGCGAACAGCTTGCGCGCGCGCTGCCCCTGTTCGAAATTGAACGCCGAATGATCCACCATATCACGCATTATTTCCGTCCTGCTTCCTCGCCGGCCCGAAAGGCCGGTTGCGTCCCACCGGCCTCGGCCGGTCCATATCTCGCGAAATGCCCCTCTTGACCGTCGCCATGTCCTGTGGGGTGAAGGTCCAGATAGGAAGAAAGGTTCCGATTCGATATGCCCTGGCACGCATGGCAGCCATGCAAGGGGGGCAATCCGCAGCAAATACGCTGCATTGCGGCGGCAAAATCTTGCAAACTCGCAGGAAAGTCATCGCCCCGGCGCGCGCGATGCGGCCGGGGCGGCGGGACGGGGCCGGGGCGAGGCCGTGTCGGCAGGCTCAGTCCGGGTTGTCCATGCGCAGGCGCACGGTCACGCTGCCCCGGACCGGACGCGGCCAATTGACGCGCAAGGATTTCTCGTCGGCACCCTGACGGGCCTGCAGCCAGGGCATCTCGCCGCGATAGGCATTGCCGGAATCGAGGATCGAGCTGGTCGCCACCACCGAATCGACGTTCTTGGCCCAGCCGCCCAGCGGCAGCTGGTCGCCGGTCGGGATGGTCCATTGCTGCGCCACCGAGGCCTGGCTATGCGTCAGCTGCAACGGGTTGGCGCAGAAGGTGTCGACGCCGGTAAAGGTGTTGCCCTCGAAGCGGATGTTGCGCATCCGGGTCAGGTCGAGGCCGGCATGGGTGTCGTCGACGCGCTCGATGCGGGTGATGCGGTTGATGTCGGCCTTGAACACGTTGCCGCTGACCGTCAGCCCGTGGACGAAATGCCCGCTGCCATAGGGCTTGATGACGATGAAGCTGAACCAGGCCACGGTGTTCGAGCACAGGAAGGTGTTGCCGGTGATGGTCAGCGCGCCAAAGCTCAGCGCATTGCCCGAGAAATTCGGGTTGGCATGGTATTCGTTGGTCCATTCGATGGCGTTGTT